>JAHFOU010000003.1 GCA_023261525.1 Planctomycetota bacterium
CGAAGCGGAGGCCGGGGCCCTTGGCCGCCTTGCGCACGGCCTCGGCCCCGTAGCCCACGACGACCACCGAGGAGGGGACCTTGGCTGAGCGCAGGGTGGCGAGGAGGCGCTCGAGCATGGTCTTCCCGCCGACGGGATGCAGGACCTTGGGCAGGGGGGAATGCATCCGGCTCCCCTTTCCGGCGGCCAGGACGACGGCGCGGACCTCGGAAGGCATGGCCGGATCATAGTAGCGCCCTGAAAAATCGGCAAGTCGTCCGATGACTCCGGGCTGGCTGCGCGAACAATGCCGGCGTGGAGACCGAACCCGACGATGAGGCGCTGTTGCAAGGAGCCCGCTCCGGGAGCCCGGAGGCCTGGTCCGCCCTCTACCGCCGCTGGGTCGGCCCCGTCTACAACTTCGTGTTCTGGCGGGTCGGCTCCCGCCGGGAGGTCGCGGAGGAGGTGGTCCAGGACTGCTTCCTGGAGGCCTTCCGGTCCCTGGAGGGTTTCCGGGGGGAGAGCCAGTTTCATACCTGGCTCTGCGGGATCGCCCGGCGCAAGCTGGCGGACCGGCGCCGGAAGGAGGGGCCGGTGAGCCGCAGCCTGTCGTCCGCGGACCCGGCCGTGGCCCGGATGATCGAGTACCTGGAGGGCCGCCAGCCCCTGCCCCAGGATGCGTTGGAGCGCGAGGAGGTCCGCTCGATGATCTCCGGCTGCCTGGCCGCCCTGCCGCCGCGCTGGCAGGCCCTGCTGACCGGGAAGTACGTCGAGAACCTGCCGGCCGGGGACCTGGCCCGGCGCGAGGGGATGACCGAGACGTCCGTGAACTCCGCCCTGCAGCGGGCCCGGGAGGCCTTCTGCGAGTCGATCCGCATGGGATTCCAGGAATGGGAGGTCCAGCCATGATTTCCGAAAAAGACCTGGGGGTCCTGTTGGGACATGCCCGTCGGGCCGATCCGGATCCTGCCTTCGTGGCCCGCCTGGAGGCCCGCCTGGCCCGTCCGAGGCCCCGGCGCTGGATTCCCCTCGCCGCGGCGGCCGCGGTCCTGCTGGTGGCGGTCCTGGCCCTCCGCCCTCGTGGATCCTCCCTGGTCCTGAGCCTTCCCGCTTCCCTCAGCAGCGGCTACTACGACCCCCTCCATCCCGCCGGCATTTCGGGGCGCCTCCAGCACGCGGCCTGGGCCGTGGGCGGCCGCATCGCGAAGCAGGACCTCGTGGAGGAGGTCGTGGACGGGCACACCCATCAATCCGTGAGGGCGGTGCTGGATCCGGCCGAGATCTACCTGACTCCCCGGGAGGGCGCTCCCCTTCCCAAGGCCTGGGGAGGCTGTCAGGGGACCGGTTGCAACAAGCCCCCCCAGATCGAGGCGGGGACCTGGATCCTCGTCCTCTGCGAGGAGGACGGCGGCCTGCCCAGCCGGGTGGAGTTCGAGGAGATGATCACGGTCCTGCCCGACCTGGCGGCCTGCCGGGCCCTGGCCGACCGGATCCGCGGGGTGAAGGCCAAGGATCCCGCGTTGGGGCCCGTCCTGCGGAAGGAGCTGGAGAAGGGCGGGGGCGCCCTGCCCTGGAGCGCGCCGAGGGACCTGATCGCCGACCTGGCCTGGGTGGGCGGTCCCGCGGAAGCGGCGGCCCTGCGCGTCTGGGCTCGGGGCGCCAAGGATGCCGTCCTCCGGAAGGCGGCGAACGAGGCCGCCGACAGGATGGCCAGGATGGAAACGCCGCAGGGGATTCGGCTACCCTGAGGCGCGTGCCGAAGCCTCTCGTCGTCCTGGACGTCGTCGGCCTCACCGGCGACCTCCTGAAGCACACCCCCCGCATCGCCGCGGTGGCCTCCTCCGGCTGGAAGAGCCCCCTCTCCCCCGTCCTGCCCGCCGTGACCTGCTCGGTCCAGAGCACCTTCCTCACCGGCCTGCCCCCCTCCGGCCACGGCGTCGTCGGCAACGGCTGGTACTTCCGCGACCTGGCCCAGGTGATGTTCTGGCGCCAGTCCGCCGGCCTGGTCTCCGGCGAGAAGGTCTGGGAGGCCGCCCGGGCCCGCTGGCCCGGCTTCAAGACCGCCCAGCTCTTCTGGTGGTTCGCCATGTACTCCTCGGCGGAGATCTCCCTCACCCCCCGCCCCGCCTACCCGGCCGACGGGCGCAAGATTCCGGATGCCTACAGCCGCCCCGCCTCCCTTGCCGGCCGGATGCAGGTCGAGCTGGGGACCTTCCCGCTCTTCAACTTCTGGGGGCCGACCGCCGGCATCGCTTCCTCCGCCTGGATCGCCGAGAGCGCGAAGCGCGTCTTCGACCAGGATCGCCCCGACCTCAGCCTGGTCTACCTCCCCCACATGGACTACGACCTCCAGCGCTTCGGCCCCGGCGGCCCCGAGGCCGTCCGGGCCTGCGCCGAGATCGACGCCGTCGCCGGAAGCCTGATCGACCACGTCCGCTCGAGAGGCGCCGAGGTCGTGGTGCTTTCGGAGTATGGGATCGAGGCCGTCTCCAAGCCCGTCCATCTCAACCGGGTCCTGCGCCGGGCCGGCCTCCTGGCCGTCCAGGAGACCCTGCACGGGGAGCTGATGGACTGCGGGGCCTGCCGGGCCTTTGCGGTGGCGGATCATCAGGTCGCCCATGTCTATGTCGCCGATCCTGCCGACATCCCCGCGGTCAGGGCTCTGCTCGAGGGCACGGAGGGCGTGGAGCGGGTGCTCGACGGCCTGGGCCATGCCCGCTCCGGGGAGCTGGTGGCCGTCGCCGAGCCCGGCGCCTGGTTCACGTACTACTACTGGCTGGACGACGTCTCGGCCCCGGACTTCGCGCCCACCGTGGACATCCACCGCAAGCCGGGCTATGACCCGGCCGAGCTCTTCCTGGATCCGGCCCGGCCCCTGGTGAAGGGCCGCGTCGCCTGGAACCTCCTGAAGAAGTCCCTGGGCTTCCGGTACCTGATGGACGTCATCCCCCTGGACGCCGGGATCGTGAAGGGCTCCCACGGCCGCCTGCCGGGCGCTCCCGGGGCCGGCCCGGTCTTCCTGTCCTCCTCCCCGTCCGGCGCCCGCGCCGCCCTGGAGGCTAGGGACGTGAAGGGGGTCCTGCTGGAGATCCTGGGGGCCTTGCGCACAGCTCCTTGAGCCGGGCGATGGCCCGGTCGCGCTCCTCCATGGGGCGAAGGCGCTCGGCGGACTCGGAGCGTTCCACCAGCAGGGCGTCCGGGTCCAGGCCCAGGAGGGGGCAGAGGGCCAGGGCCGCCCGGTCGCAGAGCCTCAAGCCCGCATAGTCCTCGCTCCTGCCCTCCCGCTCGGCCTGCCAGCTGTAGACCGGCCTCGGGTCGTCCAGGACGGCTGCGAGATCCGGGATCATGGCCCCGTCCCGGGCCAAGGCCGCGATCTTCACCAGGGCCTCCCGGTCGTCCAGGTCCCGGGTGTCCTTCAGACGGGCCGTCCAGGCCCGGAAGGCCGCGGCCATGCGGGGATCCGCCAGGCCCGCGTCCCGGGCCAGCGCGGCGAAGGGCAGGGCGTCTTGGGGCCCCAGGTCCCGGCCCGCCCCCTGGGCCAGGGCCTCCGTCAGGGCCCGGGTGTCCTCCAGGAAGGGGCGCAGGCGTTTGGCCTCTTCCGCATCCAGGCCGCGGCATCCGGGCAGGTCGTCCAGGCGCCCCCGTTCGGGGATCAGGAAGGCCGCGGCCCGCCCGTCCCCTCGGGCGATGCGTCCCAGGACGAAGCGGACCACGGGGGCTTCGCCGCGGTGGGTCTCCAGGAGGTCCCAGCATTCCTTGGGGGCCCTGGGGTTGGCGTCCAGGATTTCCATCAAGGCCGAGGCAGGCAGGAGGGTACCCGCCAGGGCCAGGCGGGTCCGGGCGGCGCAGGCCTCCACCCAGGCCCTCACGGCGGCCTCGCTCCCGAGCAGACAGAGGGGTGGTGCCGGAATTTCCCGTTTCCACTCCTCCGTCATTCGGGCCAGCAGGGCGGCGCTGTCCCCGGGGACGCCCTCCAGGATGAAGTCCAGGTCCTGGAAGACGACGCGCCTCTCCCCCTCCCCTTCCAGCGAGGCCAGGGCCACATGGATCCCGCCCTCCCCCGCGTCCTCGCGGCGGAAGTCCCGGGCCAGGAGGCCGGTGGGCAGGAGGCATTCCTCCCCCGGCGCGAGGTCGACGGTGGGACAGGACTCCCCCGCCTTCCGGCGCGCGACCCCGCTGGCCTCGGAGCGGCCCGCCGAGGTCCAGCGGAAGGAGACCGGCTGGGGCGCGTCGTTGCGCAGGGAGAGCCAGGCCTCCACGGGATCCAGCAGGGTGCAGCGCCTGCGGAAGCAGAGCGTCGCGCTCAGGCCGTCCGGGGCCTTCCCGACGGCGGTCTCCACCTCCCCGGGCTCGCAGTGGAGCCGGGCCGAAGCCTTGCGGGCCAGGCGTCCCGCCAGCACGGCCTCCAGCCTCAGTCCCACCTCGGGGTCCGAGGCCTTCGCCCGGGCCCGGCGCAACTCGGCGTCGGAGGGCCTGTCGTCCGCCGTCAGGCGCTTCTGGGCCTCCTCGCGGACGGCGAAGGCCGGATCCCCCAGCCGGGCGAGCCACTCCCCTTCCTCCGCGAGGGCCGGGAGGAGGAGAAGCAGGGCCAGGGCGGCTCTCATCCCTCCTCCGCCCGGAGCTCGTCCAGGCGCCCGAGCCGCCTCACCTGGGGGAAGCCCCAGGCGCAGGCGCCGACCACGGCCACGGTCGCCAGGCCCCCGAGCAGGACCGAGGGGGCCGTCCCCACCAGTTCCGCGGCCATGCCGGACTCCACCTCGCCCAGCTCGTTGGAGGCGGTGAAGAAGACCCCGTTCACGGCCGAGACCTTGCCCCGCATGCGCTCGGGAGTCAGGAGCTGGACCACGGAGTGGCGGATGTAGACGCTCACCGCGTCCGCCGCCCCGGAGAGGGCCAGGAGGACCAGGGAGAGCGTCAGGTTGCGCGAGAGGCCGAAGGCGGCCATCGCGGCCCCGTACAGGGCCACGGAGACCAGCAGGGCCCGCCCCGAGCGCGCGAAGGGGCGGATGCGGATCAGGACCAGGCTGGTCAGGATGGCGCCGGCGGCCGGGGCGGCCTTGAGGTAGCCCAGGGTCGCGGGCCCCCCGCCGAGGATGTCCTTGGCGAAGATGGGAAAGAGGGCCGTGGCCCCGCCGAAGAGCACGGCGACCAGGTCCAGGGTCATGGCGCCCAGGAGGGCCTTCTGGGCCCAGACGTAGCGCACCCCGTCGAGGAGGCCCCCGCGGACCGTGGCCGCGGCGTGGCGTGCCGAGGCGGGCAGGGAGCCCATGAGGACGGCCGCCGCGAAGGCCGTGGCGGCGTTGATCCCGTAGGGGACGGTCACCCCCCCGGTGAACTGGATCAGGGTGGCTCCGATGACGGGACCGAGGACCGAGGCCAGCTCGAAGAGCAGGGAGCGCCAGGCCACGGCGTTCCCGAAGTCCTCCACCGGGACCAGGGAGGGCAGGAGGGCCTGGAGGGCCGGGGTCTGGAAGGCCCGGGCGATCCCGATCAGGGCCAGCACGCCGTACAGCGGGCCCAGGCCCAGCTCCCGGTGGCCGGAGAGCCAGGCCAGGGCCAGGGCCGCCACGCAGAGGAGGCCCTGGGTGCCGGAGGCGATGCGGCGGCGGTCCAGGCGGTCGGCGAGATGGCCGGCCCAGAGGGCCAGTCCCAGGATGGGCACGATCTGGGCCAGGCCCACCATCCCCAGGGCCCAGGCGGATCCCGTGCGCTCGTAGACCTCCCAGCTGACGGCCGTCAGGAGGATCTGGTGGCCGACGGTGGAGCCCGTCCGGGCCAGGGTGAATCGGCGGTAGCCGTCGTGCCGGAAGGCCGCGAGGGCGTCGGGCACGTCAGGGCGAGGCCGGGATCCAGCGCGCCTTCACCGTCGTCCCCCCCTCGGCGGGGGTCTCCTCCCAGGCCACCAGGAACCCGCCCGGCAGGGCGGTGAGGGCGGGAAGGGCCTGCTTCGTCCCCTTCGCCGGATCGGCCACCCGGACAGGGTCCCCGCTCTGGGGATCCAGGCGCAGCATCAGGAGGGCGTCCTTGTCCGTCCAGACGGCCAGGGTGGCGCCCGAGGCCAGGGCCGCCACGGCGGGGTCCTTGCCGGGGGCCAGGGGCTTCTCGTCCGCCTCGGCGCCGGGAGCCGTGGCCAGGATCATGCGGTCCCGCCGCCAGACCGTGACCAGGCCCTTGGCCAGGGCGCAGGCCCCCCCGTCCATGGGACAGGAGGCCAGCTTCCAGGTCCCCTTGCCCAGCTTGCGGGGCTCGCCGAAGAGGCCCTTCTTCGGATCCAGGTCGGCGGCGTAGAGGTCCCGGCACTCCTCCATGGGCTTGCCCTCGACCTTCTTGCGGACGTCGTTGCGGAACATCACGGAGAGGGCCCCGCCCGGCCCGGCGGCCAGGGAGGGATGACAGCAGGAGCAGACCGGGTTCTTCTGGACCGCCACGGCGTCGCCGAAGGTCGCCCCCCCGTCCTTGGAGCGGGCGGCCATCAGGATGGACTTCGGGCCCTGCCAACAGCACCAGACCTGGCCGTCCGAGGTGGCGGCCATGGCGTGCAGGCCTTCCGCGCAGGCGCCGTCCTCGGCATTCACGCGGACGGGATCCTTCCAGATCTTCCCCTCGGCGGAGCGCACGCAGACGAGGTTGCCGCCGCCGATCCAGGTCACGGCCAGGCCCTTGTCCCAGGCGGCGATGCGGGGGCCCCGGTGCATGCCCGTCATGGGGCTGGGGGTATAGGCGAGCCGGACGGGCTTGGAGAAGGCGGCCTCCCCCGGCTTCCAGGAGCAGGCGAAGACCTCCCCGGCCGGCGTGGCGTAGGCCAGCCAGGCCCGGCCGTCGGGGGCCGAGGCCAGGGCGGGCGCCGAGGCGTCCCCGCATCCCTCGGGCAGGGAGAGGACCTTGGGTTTGTCCTCTTCGGCGGAGGCGCAGAGGAGCACGGCCAGGGCCAGGAACGGGATGCCTCGCATGGACGTCCTCCTCATGATGCCGCCGTCGCGCGCAGGACGGCCTGGGCCGAGATCAGGCCGGCCAGGATGCCGTCCTCGTAGTTGAACTGGGGATCCCGGGACAGCTCGGGGAAATCCGCCGGGGAGAGCACGTCGTCCTCCGTCAGCCGGGGGTTGATGCGCCGGGCGAGGGCCAGGAGCTTGGCCCTCTGCTGGACGATGGCCTGGTCCAGGTCGGCGCTCACCGCAGGGACTCCCCGGGCTTCAGGATGGCCACCTCGGCGGCGGTGTCGCGGACCAGGGCCTGGAGGGCCTCGGGCCGGCCGGTGAGGGCGGGGAAGGTGCCGTGGTGCATGGGGACGACGGTCCTGGCCCCGATCAGGCGCACGGCCAGGGCCGCCTCCTTGGGCGACATGGTGAAGAGGTCGCCGATGGGCAGGCAGGCCACCTCGGGCTGGTAGAGCTCCCCGATCATCTTCATGTCCCCGAAGACGTTGGTGTCCCCGGCGTGGTAGATGCGGATCCCGTTCTCCAGCTCGATCACGTAGCCCACGGCCTCGCCGCCGTAGACGATCTTCCCGTCGTCCAGGATGCCGCAGGAGTGGTCGGCGTGGACCATGGTCACGCGGACCCCGGCGAGGGTCTGGGAGCCCCCCTTGTTCATGGGGAAGGCGTTCTGGACGCCCTTGGAGCCGAGCCAGTGGCAGGTCTCGTAGATGGCCACGACGGGCGGCTTGTGGAGCTTGGCCAGCTCCACGGCGTCCCCGATGTGGTCGAAGTGGCCATGGGTGATGAGCATCAGGTCGATGCTCTGGAACCTCCGGTGCTCCGGCGGGCAGGCGGGGTTGTTCATCACCCAGGGGTCGACGAGGACGGTCTTGCCGGTGGGGGTCAGGATCTTGAAGGTGGAGTGGCCCAGCCAGGTCAGGACGGCGCCTCCGAGCAGTTCGGCCGAGGCCTTGGGCTGGCGGAGGGCGGAGGGTTTGGGGCTCATGGGTCTCCTTTCACCCGCCGATGGCGTGCATGGCCCGCTCGGGTTGCTCGAAACGGGCGGTGTTGATGAGGTGGCCGGGTCCCTTGGCCAGCACGGCGCCGGCCAGCATCTCCGCCAGGGTCTCGTCGTCGGCGCCTTGGCGCATCGCGGTCTTCAGGTCGGTCTCCGTGGTGGCGAAGAGACAGGTGCGGATCTTGCCGTCGGCGGTGATGCGGATGCGGTCGCAGGTCTCGCAGAAGGGCTCGGTGACGGAGGCGATGATGCCGATCCTCCCCTTTCCGTCGGCGAAGCGCCAGGCCCGGGCCGGGTCGCTGGGGTTGGACGGTGCGGCGGCCAGGGGTGCCACGGCCTCCAGCGCGGCACGGATCTCGGCGGCCGGGACGACCTTGGTCCGGTTCCAGGTCCTGTCCCCGTCCAGGGGCATGAACTCGATGAAGCGGATGTCCCAGCCCCGCTCGCGGGCGAGGCGGCCGAAGGCGGGGATCTCGGCGTCGTTCAGGCCGCGGACGACGACCATGTTGAGCTTGAGGCGGAAGCCGAGGCGGTCGGCCTCCTCGATCCCGGCGAGGACCTTGTCCAGGCCGTCGGTTCGGGCCAGGGTCCGGAAGGTCGTCGCATTCAAGGTGTCGAGGGAGACGTTGAGGGTGCTGAGGCCGGCGTCCCGGAGGCTTGGGGCCATCTCCTTCAGCTGGGTGCCGTTGGTGGTGAGGCTGACGGACTTCAGGCCTTCGAGGCCGTGGAGGCCCCGGATCAGGGTCGGGAGGTCCTTGCGGACCAGGGGCTCGCCGCCGGTGACCCGCACCCTTTCCACGCCCAGGCCGACGGCGATGCGGGTCAGACGGAGGAGCTCCTCGAAGGTCAGGATCTCGCTGTGTGGTAGCCAGGTGGGGTCCGCCGGCATGCAGTAGGTGCAGCGCAGGTCGCAGCGGTCGGTGACGGAGAGGCGGAGGCGGGTGGCGACGCGGCCGTGGCGGTCGGGGAGGGGCACGGCACTATTCTACGTCCCCGAATGTGTTAGAGCCATTGCCCGATTGTGGAGGAAAAATACAGTTGGCATAATGTGCTCAGGCGGTGCGTAGCGATGAAACCTCTGTTCAAGTACCTCCGTAGAGCACATGCGTTGGCGTTGGTTGAGCGTGGTGCCTTGCGGATAGGTACCCTTTACGGATACCAGGATACCGAGAAGCATGGTCTTGAGGTTGGGGATGCGGAAGAAGGAACAAAGTCCACCTACTCGGATGACCCCCATATCGACTGGAAACGGCCCGAGACCGTCAACCAGCTTGCCCGTAGCATGATCTCTGCACCGCCAGGCACGGATCTGATCATCGAAGACTGCCTTTTCGAACAGGATGAACGTTGTCCAGACGCGTTTGTCTACAGCGTATCTTCGGTGGCTGATGAAGTGGTGATGAGGAGGATGAAGTACGACGCCTGTGTGGCGATCATGCATCCGGAACGGTTTTTCCATGTGCTGTCTGAGCATCTTCTCGTTACCGGTAGAGTGATCGGTCGACCTGTGTTGGTGGAGTGTGTTTATCAGGGCCGCAGAGTCCATTACGCTGCTCCCCGGACGGCGCATCCAGCGCAAATCAAGGATCCGAAGCACGCCTATCAGAGGGAACTGCGCATGATTGGGGAGCCATCGGAGACGCCAATAAAGCCTCTGTTGATGGAGCTTAGAGCGCTTGTCGGTTGTTGCGAGCTTAGAGCGCTCCCCTAGCTCTCACGCCCCCGTGAACTTCGCCTTCCGCTTCTCCAGGAAGGCCGACATCCCCTCCACCTTGTCCGTCGACCCGAAGGTCGCACCCTGGGACAGCACCTCCAGGAAAAGCCCGTCCGGCACCGAAAGGTTGTTCGACAGGTCCATCGCCCGCTTCGCCAGCCGGATCGCCAGCGGCCCCCGGGCCTGGACCGTCTTCGCCAGCTCCCGGGCAGCGGACGCCACCTGGGCGCAGGTCACCGCCTTGGTCACCAGCCCGATGCGCTCAGCCTCCGGGCCGTCGAGCAGTTTCCCCGTCAGGATCATTTCCTTCGCCCGCCCCAGCCCGATCAGACGGGGCAGGCGCTGGGTCCCCCCCGCGGCTGGAAGGATCCCGAGCCCCGTCTCCGTCAGCCCGTAGCGGCACTCGGAGGCCGCGACCCTCAGGTCGCAGGCCAGGGCGATCTCCAGCCCCCCGCCGAAGGCCGAGCCGGCCATGGCCGCGATCGTCGCCTTCGGGAAGTCCGCGATCTTGCGGAACAGGGCCGAGTTGATGGCCTTGAAGGCGTCGGCCGGCGTACGTTCCTTGAGCTGGCGGATGTCGGCCCCGGAGATGAAGACCTGCTTCTCGGGCGGCTGGTTCGGCTGGGCCTCCCCCGTCAAGACCACGACCCCGACCGCGGCGTCCTTCTCGGCCGTGTCGAAGGCCGCGTGCAGGGCCTCCACCGCGGCCAGGTCCAGGGCGTTGCGTGCCTCCGGGCGCGAGAGCGTGAGGGTCAGGATGCCGTCCAACAGTTCCTGTTTGAGTAAGGATATGCTCACAAGGCCTCCATGAGTGCATCCCGATCCACGCCACTTTGCCTTAGGATGGCGGAGAGAGTCCCCTTGGCTACGGTCGAATGCAGGGGGACCACGGTCTCACGCATTCCGTCGGAGGCCTCCTTACGCATGAACACGTGACTGCCGCGATGGCGCACCTGTTGAAAGCCCAGACGCTCCAGGGCCCGGATCAGTTCCCGGCCGGAAAGCACCGGAAGCTTCGGCGTCAATTACACCTCGAAGAATGTCAGGATCGGCTCATGGCGCCGCCGATGTGCCTTCGGTGCCACGGAGCAATCCAGGAAGAGCTGTACGGCTTCCCGGAGGTTTTTCAGGGCATGCTCATAGGTCCTGCCCTGACTGGTGACATCCAGTTCGGGACAGTGGGCGACTTGCCACTTCCCTTCGTCCACCACGATGGCACTATAGCGAGCGTGCTTCACGGCCTCAGTATCGGTCCGTTCGCGTCTCGGGTCAAGGTGTCGGCGGGATGCCTTCGTAAGCGGTCAGTCCAGCACCTTCAGGACGATGCTCTTGGGGTTGCGGTGGGATTTCGGGGCGCCGAAGCTTTCCAGGTAGCCCTGGATGGCCTCGCGGAGGGCGTCGAGGGCCTCGTCCCGGGTCTTGCCCCGGCCCGTCAGGTCCAGCTCCGGACAGCGGGCCGCCTTCATCCCCCCCTCGTCCTTGAGCGTGGCGCTGTACAGGGTCTGCCTCGACATCCGGCCCTGGCGGATGGAGATCGCCATCCTAGGACTTGGCCTCTTTCGTCGCCGGGTACTCGTACACCCCCCGCCCGGCCTTCCTTCCCAGCCGGCCCTCGCGAACGAGGCGGCGGTGGATCTCCGTGGGCCGGTAGGTCTCGCCCAGGGTCTTGTGCAGGTATTCCAGGATGGAGAGGCGGACATCCAGGCCGACCAGGTCCACCATCTCGAAGGGCCCCATCGGATGGTTGAGGCCCAGCTTCAGGGCCTTGTCGATGTCCTCGGCCGTGGCCACGCCCCCCTCCAGCATGCGGAAGGCCTCGTTGCCGATGAGGGCGTTGATGCGGCTGGTCACGAAGCCCGGGCTCTCCTTCACCAGCACCGTCTCCTTGCCCATCCGCGCCGAGACCTCGCGGGCCAGGGACACCGTGGCGTCGTCCGTGTCCTTGCCCTTGATCAGCTCGACCAGCTTCATCTTGTGGACCGGGTTGAAGAAGTGCATGCCGATGAACTTCGCCGGACGGCCGGACGTCGCGCCCATCTCCGTGATGGACAGCGCGCTGGTGTTGGAGGCGAAGACGGTGGAGGCCTTGCAGGCCTTGTGCAGGATGCCGAAGACCTCGGCCTTGAGGGCCAGGGACTCGGGGACGGCCTCGATCACGAGGTCGGCATCCCGCCCGGCCTTCGCGAGGTCGGTCTCCAGGGAGAGGTTGGCCAGGGTGAGGTCGCGCTGCCCGGGCGTGGTCTTGCCCCGGGCGATGCCCTCCTCCAGGCTCTTGGCGACGGCCGCACGGGCCTTGTCCAGCTGCTCGCGGGAGATGTCCTGGAGGACGGTGGGGTAGCCGCCCTGGGCCGCTCCGGCCGCTACTTGGGCAATACCCCGGCCCATGGTCCCGGAGCCGACGACGGTGACCTTCATGGCGCGCATTATGGCCGCCGCCTTCCCGGATTGCCACTTCTCAGGGCAGGCAGGAGCTCCTGCTCGGCGTAATCCCGGAACTCCCCTTCCAGGGCGGTCATGGGCCCCAGGAATTTTTCCAATTCCGCCTTCCCGCAGTGCCTGGGCATGCCGTCCAGGAAACGGTGGAAAGCCGGGGCCCGCCGGCCTCCGTCCGCCTCCTCCAGGAAGGCCACGAAGGCCCAGGCCAGGGCATAGTTCGAGTAGGCCTCCTTCAGGAAGTCCTTGGCGTCCAGGCGGGTGAGGCGGTCCAGGTCCTGCTCCGCCAGGGCCTGCCGGAGGGCCTTGGCCAGGCCCCGGCCCGGGGGGGCCAGGGAATAGGCCAGGTGGTCGGACCGCCCCTCCAAGAGCCAGGGTGGGAGGGCATCCGGCCCCTCGTCCGGGACCCGGCGGGCCCACTGGTGGTCCAGGGCGTGGGTCAGCTCGTGGAGGGCCACGGCCTCCTCCGTCCCTCCCCCCCGGCTTCCCACATAGAGGGACCTGCTGTCATAGGCGTAGAAGCCCGTGACCCCCTTCAGGTCCATCTCCGGGACCACCTGGGCTCCGGCCCGGACGAAGGCGTTGCGGTCCGCGAAGAGGTAGACGGTCAGGCGCGGGGGCTCGGTCTTCAGGTCCCAGGTCTTCCCGTACCGGTCCCGGTAGGCCTGGATGCCCCGTTCCAGGAGCTCGGCGACGCGGCGGGTGGCCTCCGGGGTCCTGCCCGTCAGGAGCTGGAGGTGGGCCGTGTCCAGGCGGCCCGAGGGGATCCAGTTGCCGCCGGCGGGGATGCAGGCTGCCATCAGGAGGGCCGGGAGCGCCAGGAGGGTCCTGTTCACCCCGTGGATTCTACGCTAGGATCCCCGCCGCCATGCGTGCGGTCCGCATCCATGCCCATGGGGGCCCCGAGGTCCTCAAGGTCGAGGAGGTCCCCGATCCCACGCCCGGGGCCGGCGAGGTCCTGATCCGGGTCCGCGCCGCCTCCCTCAACCACCTGGACCTCTTCATCCGCAGCGGCATGCCGGGCGTGAAGATCCCCCTGCCCCGCATCCTGGGCTCGGACGCCTGCGGCGAGGTGGAGTCCCTCGGCGCGGGCGTCACCCGCTTCAAGGCCGGCGACCGGGTCCTCATCAATCCCGGGGTCTCCTGCGGGCGTTGCGAGTTCTGCGCGGGCGGCAGGGATTCCCTCTGCCTGCGGTACCGCCTCTTCGGCGAGCACGGGGACGGCACCGACGTGGAGCGGCTGTCCGTCCCCGAACGCAACGTCCACCCCCTGCCCGCCGGGTTCTCCTTCGACCAGGGCGCCGCCTTCCCCCTCACCGGCCTCACCGCCTGGTCCATGCTGGTGGGCAAGGCCAGGGTCCGGCCGGGCGAGGACGTCCTCATCGTGGGCGCCGGCGCCGGGGTGGGCGTGATGGCCATCCAGATCGCCAAGCACTGCGGCGCGAGGGTCTTCGCGACCGCCGCCTCCGACGACAAGCTGGCCCGGTGCAAGGCCCTGGGCGCCGACGTCCTGATCAACCACGCGAAGACCCCCTTCGAGCAGGCCGTGCGCGAGATCACCGCCAAGCGTGGCGTGGACGTGGTGATGGACTACGTGGGCAAGGCCACCTGGCAGCAGTCCCTCAGGGCCCTGGTCCGCGGGGGGCGGCTGGTGACCTGCGGGGCGACCACGGGCTTCGACCCGGTCGAGGACCTCCGCCACGTCTTCTTCCGCCAGCTCAGCATCCTGGGCTCGACCATGGGCTCGGCCAAGGAGTTCGCCGACATGCTCTCCTGCGTGGCCGACGGGAAGTTGAAGCCGGTGGTGGACCGGGCCTTCCCCCTGGAGGGGGTCGCCGAGGCGCACCGGGTCCTGGAGGCCCGGGAGGCCTTCGGCAAGCTGATCCTGAACCCCTAGCGTCCCGTCAGCGGGCGACCTCCAGCCAGATCGACTCCCGGTGGGGCATGACCAGGATCTTGAACGCGGCGGAATCGCAGCAGCCGCTCTCCTGGCGGACGAACCGGATGACCATGTCCAGGGTGGCGTCGTCCCCCGCAAAGCGCCAGGCCAGCGTCTTCTCGGTCCGCCGGGTCTCCAGGATGCTGGCCTTGAATTTCTCCCGGAACGGGGCTTGCTCCTGTTCCTGGGCCGGGCTGGGCGCGCAGGTGTCGCCGGCGGGGCCGCACCCCGTCGACGATGCCAGGAGGCACACCAGGCCGGCCGTGATCCATCGCGATGCGTATCCCATGAGATCCTCCTTTTCCTGATGAACCCGGAGCCCTAGACTGGAAGGGAGGATACGGGTTGAAGTTAACTTCAAGGCAAGCCGAAATTCCGGTTCTTCTGAGGATCGGCGAGGTCGAGGCCCGGACGGGCCTTCCGGCGTCGACCCTGCGCTATTACGAGCGGGCGGGGCTGGTCTCCAAGGCAGTGAGGATCGGAGGCGCGCGCCAGTACGGCGCGCGCCAGCTGAGGGAGATCCAGTTCGTGCACACCGCCCAGCAGGCGGGGTTCTCCCTGGAGGAGATCCGCCGGATGATGTGGGGCTTCCCCCGGGGCGTCTCCTACTCCAGGCGCTGGGAGGCCATGGCGAAACGGAAGCTTCCCGAGCTCGCGGAGAGGATCCGGAAGGTGGAGCGGATGCGAGAGCTCCTCCTCGGCATCCTGGCGTGCAAGCCCTGCCGTCTGAAGGAGGGCTGGGAAGGGATCCGCTAGGTCGGGTTGGCCCGGGCCCAGGCGGCCGAGGTGGCGTAGAGGACGGCCGCGTCCACGGCGGTGAGGAGCCCCTGGAGGTCGATGGGCTTCTCGAGGGCCGTGAAGACCTCCCGAAAGAGCAGGACGTCGGGGTCCCCGCTGACCATGATGACGGGGAGGACCTCCTTGCGGCCCAGGACGGCCTTGGTCAGCTCCCGTCCGTCCAGGATGGGCATGCGGTAGTCGGTGATGACCACGTCGAAGGGCCCCTGCTCGTCCAGGGCCTGGAGGGCCTGGAGGCCGTTGACGGCGGTCGAGGTCTTGTGGCCCTCCCGGGCCAGGGCCTCGCAGAGCATCTCGCGCACGTAGGGCTCGTCGTCGACGATCAGGATGTTGGCCATGGGAGTACTTCTTCGGCCAACGGCGCGGGGATCTTAAGGGCTCTCCTCGATCCGGACCGGGAAGGGCGCGGTCTTCAGCCCCCCCAGGGCCTCCCCCACCGTCCGGACCGGGCCGCAGGGGACGGAGGCCTTGAGGCAGAGGGCCTCCAGTTCGGACATCTTGAAGCGGAGGCAGGCTTTGGCGAGCGCCGGCTCCAGGACCTTGCGGTGCTCGCAGCGGAGGGCATTGGTCACGAAACGGGGATCCGAGGTCCATTCGGGATGGCCCAATACCCCGGCCAGGCTCCGGAACTGGGCGTCGTTGGCGGCCATCAGGACCACGAAGCCGTCCGAGGTCCTGTAGCCGTCATAGGGCACGATGGACGGATGGGCGTTGCCCAGCCGCTTCGGCTCCTTCCCCGTCTCCGCGAAGCGGGTGGCCTGGTAGCTGAGCAGGGCCAGGCTGGAGGACATCAGCGAGGTCCTCACGACCTGGCCCTTGCCGGTGGCCTGCCGGGCCTGGAGGGCGGCCAGGATGCCGACGGCGGCGTACAGGCCGGCGGCCAGGTCCGAGATGGGGACCCCGGCGCGCACGGGATCCCCCCCGGCCGGGCCGGTGAGGGCCATCAGTCCCGAGGCGGCCTGGGCCAGGAGGTCCAGGGCGGGGCGGGGATCGGCGTCGAAGCCGGAGACGGCGCAGTAGACCAGGCGGGGGTTGAGGGCCAGACAGGCCTCGGGGCCGAAGCCCAGGGCCTCCAGGCTTCCCGGGGCCCAGTTGTGGACGAGGACGTCGGCGCCCCGGATGCGGGAGGTCAGGTCGGCCTTTCCTGCGGGGCTCTTGAGGTCCAGGAAGACGGATGCCTTGCCCCGGTTGAAGGCCCGGAAGTAGTAGTCCCCGAAGGCCCGGCTCTCGTCCCCCCCCTCGGGGCGTTCGATCTTGGTCACCTCGGCGCCGAGGTCCTTGAGGATCTGGGCGGCGTAGGGGGCGGCGAGAACCCGGCCCAGCTCCAGGACCTTGAGGCCGGACAGGGGGCCCGTCACGGCTTCAGCAACTCCGCGAGGTCGACGTCGACGAAGGGGCCCTTGGAGGCCGGCAGGGTGCTGTAGGAAAGGGTGGCCTTCATGCTGCCCAGGCGGAAGAGACAGCATTGGACGTTCATGGTCGGGATGGCCGCCTCTCGAAGCCCTTTCAGGAGGGTGTCTGCGCTAACGGGTTTCTTGGCGCAACAGGCGCAGAGCACCTGGTAGCGCTTCCCCGCCCGGGCGGGATCCTTGTCCTCGCCGAAGCTGTTGGTGCCTCCCGTCATCCCTTCGATGTCGGGACGCATGCGGACATCCTTGATGTTGGTTTCCAGGAAGCATCCCCCCTCCCGGTCGGCCAGGGCGAGATTCTGGGACACCGTCCGACTCGCCGCCTCCACGGCCTTTCGGGCTTCCTCCCGGTTCCCGCAGGTTTCCAGTAGCCTGCGCTGAAGAAAGGGATAGGGGATGCCCTTGGGTTGGAGGCCTGGATGGTGGACGACCATGTTCGCGACGGCGAGCCCCCTGGCGTTCACGCCCGTCATGACCCCGACCAGGCCGGGGTAGGACACGGAGAGGAAGGGCGTAGCGTCCTTGGGGAAGGCCGCGACGAGGATGGCGCTTCTCGCGAGGGTTCCGTCGTCGAACCAGTCGAGATTGCGCCCGAACAGGGTCTCTTTCTCCGTGCAGGCTTCCGGTCCGACGACGGCGCAGGAGCAGAGGGAGGATCCGAAGAGCTCCACCGACAGGTTGGCCATGAGGAGATCCTCGTAGGGGACCTCGGCGGCCTTGGCCAGGGTCTTCATCTCGGTGACGTAGCCCGCGGGGATTCCGGGTTCCAGTTTCCGGGCCGTTTCCAGGACATCCTCCCGATTGCCGCCGGTGAGCTTCAGCATCCCCGGGACGTAGCGGCCGACCAGGGCCTGGACCTGGGGCTTGAGGAGGGTCCCGGCCTGGGTGCCCATCTCCTCCGGCGTCCCGGCGAGGTGCAGGACCCAGACGCCCTGGCGCTTCTGCAGGGAGCCCTGGTCGGAGGCGCCTTCCGTGACGGAGCTGGAGAGGACGAGAAGGAGGGCGAGCAGCCCGGCGGTCCGGAGTAGCCTCACGCGCTCCACGCCTCGATCTGCTTCACGGCCTTCAGGGTCTGGCCCGGCTCGGCCAGGGCCCGGGCCGAAGCCAGCGCAGCAGCCCGCCTCTCCTCCAGCGGCCTCTCCAGCACGTGCTCGATCGCCTTCACGAAGGCCGGGTCGTTGCGGGCGTCGTCCACCACCGTCCCCCCCCCCGCAGATCAGCTCCGAGGCTCCGTTGAAGCGGCTGGAGACCACAGGCACCCCCCGGGCCAGGGCCTCCAGGGTGGTCAGCGAGCAGGGATCGTAGAAGGTCGGCTGGACCAGGACGTCGGCCTGGGCGTAGAGGTCCTCCATCGAGGCGTCCCCCCCGAGGAAGCGGATGCGGTCCGCGCAGCCCAGGCGCTTCGCCAGGCGGCGGTACAGCCAGACCCCCCCCCGCCCGGCCTCCAGGCCCTGGGCGTCCTTCAGGCGGGAGACGATGCGGACGAAGGGGGCCAGGCCCTTGAGGCGGAAGTTGTGGGCCGCGAAGAGGAGGCGAGGAGGCCCGGGCGGGCGCGGGGCCTGGGCTGTCGCAGGCAGCGTGATGCCGTTGGGGATCACGGCCACCGGGCCCCCGTACTCGGCCGAGTACTTCAGGTTGTCCTTCACCATGTGGGAGAGGGCGATGACGCCCTGGAGGCGGGGATGGCGCAGGGTGGCCTCCTCCAGCTCTCGGGCGGCCTGCTGGCGGGGCGAGCGGGCTATGGCCTTCGCGCGGGATTTGGCCTCGGCCGCCGTCTCGCTGGAGGCGATCTCCTGCTTCTTCCAGGCGCTCCAGACCCCCCCGTGGGGCAGGTAGACCGTGCATCCCGGCACGTCCCCGAAGGCCACGGAGGCGGGGAAGTCCCCCAGGGCCTTCTCGGCGGCGGCGGCGAAGCCCGTCACGCGGCGGAACTTCAGGAACTTGGGGCGGCGGAGCTGGACGATCTCCCAGCGCGGGTCCGGGTCCTCGATCCGCGCGCAGACGACGGAGACCTTGTGCCCGGCGTCGGCCAGGGCCCGGCCCAGGGCGGCGATGCCCCGCTCGGCCCCTCCCTTGGCCGCGTCCAGGGTGTCCACCGCGAGGGCGATCCTCACCGCTTCTCCACGTGCCTCAGTTCCCAGAGCTTGGCGTACTTGAGGAAGACGTAGTGGGCGGTGGTGACAGCCAGGACCAGGCCGGGCCAGCCGTCCAGGAAGCCGGCCTTGGCAACATAGGCCTTGAGGAAGCGGAGCGGCGGGTGGAGGAGCATGGCCAGTCCGGGATTCGGGCAGGCGCCGGTGCGCTGCATCTCCTCGGCGGCGGACGTCGAGTAGCGCTGGGTGGTCTCCAGCTGGTCGGCGAGGCTCTTGAAGCCCTCGTGCCTCAGGGGGTTCTCCAGGCGGCCGGCGGGGCCCTTGGGGATGAGGCAGGCGTGGGGCTCGCCTTCATAGTCGGCGGCATCGCGGCGGTACAGGCGGAGCGTGAAGTCGGGGAAGAATTCCCCGTGCCTCAGCCAGCGGCCCAGGTACTTGGTTTCTCTGGGAATGGCGAAGGCGACGAGGTTCCCGGCGCTCTCGACACGCTTGCGGATCTCCTGGGCCAGGGGTTCGGGGACGCTCTCATCGGCGTCCACGACCACGACCCAGGGGTGGGTGGCGATGTCCCTCACGTGAGCCAGCTGGTCGCGGAAGCCGGTCCAGGCCCGGAACTCCCAGCGGGCGCCCATCTTCTTGGCGATGGCCTCGGTGGCGTCGGTGGAGCCGGAGTCGAGGACGAGGACCTCGTCGGCCCACTGGAGGGAGGCGAGACAGCGCTCCAGGGTGTCGGCGTTGTTCTTGGTGTAGGTGCAGGCGGAGAGTTTCACCGCGGGAGCTTCCCCGCCAGGTCCGTCGTGGAATGATCCTTGGGATCCCCGGTGATTGCGATCTTTCCGCCGTACGACAGCACCGTGGCCCGCTCCGGCACCGTCTCCACCGTGTAGTCCGTGCCCTTCGCATGGATGTCCGGCTTCAAGAGGAGCAGGAGGCCGTCCACCGTGGCATCGTCGAAGATCGTCACGTAGTCCACGCAGGCCAGGCCGCAGAGCAGTTCCGCCCGCTCCCCCTCCGGGACCACCGGGCGGGAAGGCCCCTTGGACCGCCGAACCGAGGCGTCCGAGTTGATGGCCACCACCAGGCAGTCCCCCAGCGCCCTCGCCCCCTGCAGGGTGCGGAGGTGGCCGACGTGGAGGAGGTCGAAGGCCCCGTTCGTGAAGACGATGCGCTGGCCGCGGCGCGAGGCCAGGGCCTTCTTCAGGGCCTCCCGGTCCCGGATGACCTCGCCCATCAGCGCCTCTCCCTCTCTTCCCCTTCCGCGTCCCCCTCGCCGGGCGGCCCCGGGGCGTCCTCGCGCTCCTTGGAGAGGTTCAGGATGGGCAGGGCGTCGGGCTGGAAGGGGACCACGCTGATGATGGCCGCACGCCGGCACCAGCGCGTGCCCGCGTAGCCCTCGTACCCGCCCTCCTGGGGGATGAGCTTGGTCCTCTCCTGGTTCCAGTACCAGATCCCGTCGAAGTGCACGTACTCGTCCGGGACCAGGCGGCACTTGGTCAGGAAGGTCTCCACCGGCTCGGCCAGGCAGACGATGAGGATGTCCGTGGACGACAGCGTGATCTCCACCCAGGGGCCGGGGCGTTTGGGGCCGATCTGGTCGATCACCTTCCGGCGGCCTCCAGGAGTTCCCGCGGGGTCAACGTGGCCGCCCCGGGGCGCATGACCACCTCCCCCGCCGCCGCGTTGGCCAGGCGGGCGGCCTCGCGGGGATCCGCCCCCGCGGCCAGGGCCAGGGTCATCACGGCCGAGACCGTGTCCCCCGCGCCCGTCACGTCCACCGCGTCCCGCGAGCCCGAGGCCTCGAGGGCGTCGGCCTTCCCGCCCGAGAAGCAGATCATGCCCTCCCGCCCGCGGGTGACCAGGAGGGTGAGCGGCCTCAGGCTCCGGAAGAGGCGGCGGCCCGCGGCCAGGGGGTCGTCCAGGCCCGTGGCCTCCAGGGCCTCGGCCTCGTTGGCCGTGACGGCGGTCAGCCCTTTCAGGCGGTTCATGTCATAGCGCGAGGTGCCCACCCGGATGCGGGCCCGGGTCCTTGTGAGGGCCGCGGCGGTGACCGCCCCGTAGCCGTAGTCGGCCAGGAGCCAGGCGTCCAGGCCACGGACCGCGGCGGCCCGGGCCGCCAGGCGCGCGGCGATGGCCCCGGACAGGGGCGGGGGCTCCCGGTCGATGCGGACGATCTGCTGCTTGGTCCGGTGGGGGTCGCCCGCCAGGATGCGGGTCTTGGTGATGGTCCGGCTCTGGGGCTCGGAGAGGATGCCGCGCACGTCGGCCCCCCGCTTGCGGAAGGAGGTCTTCAGGAAGTCCCCCGCGGCGTCCCGGCCGACGACGCCGAAGATCGAGACCTTGGCGCCCAGGGAGATCAGGTTGGCCGCGCAGTTGGCGGCCCCCCCCGGCAGGTAGAACTCGCGCTCGTGCCTCAGGACCACCACGGGCGCCTCCCGGGAGAGGCGGGTCGGGGTGCCGTGGAGGAGGTGATCCGCCATGAGGTCGCCGAGCACGCCCACCTTCAGGCCGTCGAAGCGGCGGACCAGGTCCCGGTCGTTCATGCCGCCCTCCTCAGGCGCCAGGCCAGGCGGTGCAGGTGGATGGCCAGGGGCGGGGTCTGGAGCTGGCGGCGCAGGGTCCTGTGCAGGCTCCGGTCCTTCCCGCAGTAGGCCGCCAGGAAGCGGCGGGCCAGGGAGCCCTGGAGGCGGTCGCCGCCGGACTTCAGGAAGGAGCGCCAGAGGCGCAGGAGGTTGGCGGCCCGCCCGGAGGGCGCCAAGGGGGCGTCCTGGAAGGAGGAGCGGTCCAGGTCCACCACATAGGCCGCCCCTTCGGCGGTCATGAGGAGGTTCTTGAGGTTGAGGTCGGCATGGCAGAGGCCGCCGTCGTGCATGCGGCGCACCGTGGAGGCCAGGGCGCGGACGGCGCGGTTGCGCGCGCGCCCGCCCGCCGGCGGGGACCTCAGCAGGTCCCCCGCGTCCAGGGCCCCGGGGATCTCCAGGAGGAGGACGTCGCCGCGGTAGAAGAGCGTGGCCACCGAGCGCACCCGGGCGGCGATCAGGGTGCTCGTCGGGATGCCGGCGCCGAGGGCCCGCTTGGACAGGAGGAACTCCCTCAGCGGACGGCGGAAGCCGAAGAAGAGGTCCCCGGTCAGGCGGCCCAGGAGGCCCCCGTGGCGGTAGTGCTTGAGGATGGCACGCCGTCCCTTCCCCACCGGGAAGCAGGGGTAGCGGCCCCGGTTGGAGGCGGCTTCGCCCTCGGCCGGCGGCGGCGTCCCGTCCAGGCCGAGGATGCCCAGGGCCGCCTCCCGGAAGTCCGGCAGGAGGAGGACGGTCTGGCCCGTCCGGCGGACCACGGCGAACGCGGGATCCATCATCGGCGGGATTATACCAGGGCCCCCTGGGAGATGCGGTTCCGCCCCCCCTCCTTGGCGAGGATGAGGTTGTGGAGGGTCTCCTTCAGGAGGGCGGCGGGGTCCGAGCCCCGCACCGGCAGGGCGCTGGCCACGCCCAGGCTGGCCGTGACGGCGCCCAGGGGGGAGCCCGTATGCTTGATCCCCAGCTTGCGGACGGCGGCGCGCATGCGCTCGGCGACCAGGCAGGCGCCCTTGAGGTCCGAGCCCGGCAGGAAGGCCGCGAACTCCTCCCCCCCGTAGCGGGCCAGGAGGTCGCCGGGACGGGTGAGGGTCT
>JAHFOU010000177.1 GCA_023261525.1 Planctomycetota bacterium
AAACGCCTCCTGAGCACGCTGTCCGGCAGGCTGGAGAGCGCCGGGAACTCCCCGGAGCTCCGGCTGGCCATCCAGAACAACGCCCATGCCCTCTATCGGGAGGCGATCAGCACCTTTCCCCGCCCTCCCGGGTCCGGGGAGTGCATCGTGACGACCGTGCTGACCCGTTCCGAGGTGAGCGCACTCCAGGGGAAGTACATCCAGTGGGTCCGGGAGACCCTGCCGGCGGGGCGGTCCCGGAGGACGCGGGGGACCCTGTACTGCCTGCTCTGGGACCCCCTTCCCCTGTCGATCGCCGAGGACTGACCCCTCCGCACCCCTGAAACTGTTCTCCAGACGGAGAACGTCTCCCCAGAGGGGAACGCCTGATTCCGCGCGACGCGTTTGCCCCGTTCTGGAGGGGGAAGCGCCTCCCCGTCTGGACGACCTCCACGGCGCCCCTATCCTTCAGGTCGTGCGTGGAGAGCGTCGAGGATGCATTGGAGGATGACCCCATGAGAACGAAGCCGTCCCGGAAGCTGATCGCGATCACCTTGTTCGGCCTGCCTGCCCTGGCCTCTGCAGCGCTCTTCGGTCCCCTGCGCTTCTGGGACGGCCCCCAGGCCTACAGCCATTTCGGCGATGCCCTGGCCAACGCGGGAGACGTCGACGGGGACGGGGTGCTGGACCACGTCATCGGGGCTCCCGGCGAGCCCGGAACCTCGGCCAGCCGCGGCGAAGCCCGCGCCTACTCCGGGGCCAATGGCCAGCTCCTCTGGGGCTGGCAGGCCGCCCAGACGAACATGAAACTGGGCTTCGCGGTCGCCGGCGCAGGGGACCTCGATCAGGACGGGCACGCCGACGTCATCGTGGGGGGCCCGACCTCCCTTGAAAACCACACCAGCCAGGTGATGGTGTTTTCCGGGGGCACGGGGTTGCCCCTCTATACCTGGGCCAGCGGAGGCGTCACCTGGACCACCGGGGACATGACCTGGGGCACCGGGGACGGGGCCTTCGGCGCGGCGGTCTCCGGCGGCGGCGACATCAACGGGGACGGGTTCCCGGACGTCCTGACGGGAGCGCCCCGGGCCGCCGGGCCCTCCGGCCAGAAGGGCATCGTCAGGGCCTTCTCCGGGAGGAACGGACAGCCGATCCGGAACTGGAGGGGGGAGAACGGGGCCTGGGAATTCGGCGCTTCCCTTGCCAGCCACCACGATCTCAACGCGGACGGCCGCGCGGATGTGGTGGTCGGCGCGCCGGCGCCCAAGGGCACCAGCGGCAGCGACAAGGTGTACGCCTATTCGGGAAGCACGGGAGCCTTCCTGTGGAGCCGGATCGTCGGCACGAGCAGCACCGCCCTCGGCGCGGTCCCGCTGGACACCATCGGGGACCTGAACGGCGACGGGATTCCCGACGTCCTGGTGGGCCGCTCCCAGTACGGGGCCAACCAGGTGATGGTCCTTTCCGGCAAGGACGGGGAGCCGATCCAGAGCATCCTCTACCCGGACGGGCCGGCCAACTCCGGCGCGCGTTTCGGTGCCGCGCTCTCCGCCATGCCCGATGTGGACGCCGACGGGTATCCCGACGTCCTGGTCGGGGCTCCCGGCGCGGGCCTGGACTCCCAGGGCAAGGTCTATCTCTGCTCGGGGAAGAGCGGCAAGGTCATCCGTTCCTGGGCAGGCACGAGCGCCC
Organism: Planctomycetota bacterium; assembly: GCA_023261525.1. GTDB lineage: Bacteria > Planctomycetota > SBBH01 > JAHFOU01 > JAHFOU01 > JAHFOU01. The sequence goes on from JAHFOU010000177.1 coordinate 1,672, forward strand.
AGGACCGTTTCGGGTCCCGGGTCTCCACTGCCGGCACCGTGAACGGAGTCCCCAGGTTCCTGGTCGGGGCCTACCCCGCGGGCACGCCGACCCTGCAGGGGAGGGTGTACCTCTTCTCCTGCGGGATCTCGAGCATCACGCCCGTGGACGTGGAGAAGGCGAAAGTGGAAATAGGCACCCTGAAGTAGAGGCAGGATTTTCCTGACGGTCTTCCGCCCAGGCCGGGGCTTTCCCGGCCTGGGCGCTCCCTTTGCGCGCAACCCCCGGCTTTTCCCGATCCCGCCGGGCGGCTATGATGCCCCTCCATGAGCACCCCCCAGCCCCAGAAATCCATCGGTCTCGAGGCCCTCGGCATCCGCTCCCCCAAGAGCGTCCAGCGCAACCTCAGCGTCCCCTCCCTGGTGGAGGAGGCCCTGCGTCGGGGCGAGGCCCAGCTCGCCGCGGACGGCCCCCTGGTGGCCCGCACCGGCCAGTACACCGGCCGCTCCCCGGAGGACCGCTTCGTCGTGAAGGAGCCCTCCTCCGAGGCCTGGATCGGCTGGGGCAAGGCCAACCGGCCCTTTGACGCCGCCACGTTCGACCGCCTGAAGGAGCGCGTCCTGTCCCATCTCCAGGGCCGGGACCTCTTCGTCCAGGACGCCTTCGCCGGGGCCGACGGCGCCTTCCGCGTCCCCATCCGGGTGGTGACCGAGTACGCCTGGCAGGCCCTCTTCGCCCGCCACATGTTCCTGCGCCCGACCGCCGAGGAGCTGGCCAGGCACGTCCCCCAGTTCACCGTCCTGGCCGCGCCGACCTTCCAGGCCGATCCCAAGCGGGACGGCACGCATTCGGAAGCCTTCATCCTGGTGAACTTCGCCCAGCGCCTGGTCCTGATCGGCGGCACCCGCTACGCGGGCGAGATCAAGAAGTCCATCTTCTCGGTCATGAACGCCCTCCTGCCCCGCCAGGGGGTGCTCTCCATGCACGCCTCGGCCAACGTGGGGCCCCAGGGCGACACGGCGGTCTTCTTCGGGCTCTCGGGCACCGGGAAGACCACGCTCTCCGCCGATCCGGCCCGCACCCTGATCGGGGACGACGAGCACGCCTGGAGCGACCGGGGGGTATTCAACCTGGAGGGCGGCTGCTACGCCAAGATGATCCGCCTCTCCGCCCAGGCCGAGCCGGAGATCCACGCCGTCACCCGCCGCTTCGGCACGGTGCTGGAGAACGTGGTCTGCGACCCCGAGACGAGGAAGCTGGACCTGGACGACGCCTCCCTCACCGAGAACACCCGGGGCGCCTACCCCCTGGATTTCATCCCCAACGCCTCGCCCACGGGCGCCGCGGGCCATCCCCGTCACATCATCTTCCTCACGGCGGATGCCTTCGGGGTCATGCCTCCGGTGGCCCGGCTCACGCCCGAGCAGGCCATGTACCACTTCCTGTCCGGCTACACGGCCAAGGTGGCTGGCACCGAGCGGGGGGTGACGGAGCCCAAGGCCACCTTCAGCGCCTGCTTCGGGGCGCCCTTCATGACGCTCCCCCCGGCCGCCTATGCCACCCTGCTGGGGGAGAAGATCTCCAAGCATGGGGTGAAGGCCTGGCTGGTGAACACGGGCTGGACCGGAGGGCCCTACGGGGAGGGCAAGCGCATGTCCATCGCCCACACCCGGGCCATCCTGACGGCCATCCTGGAGGGGAAACTGGAGGGGGCCGCCTCGGACCCCGATCCGGTCTTCGGTTTCGGGATCCCGCGCCAGTGCCCCGGGGTGCCGGCGGAGATCCTGACCCCCCGCAAGACCTGGAAGGATGCCGCCGCCTACGATGCCAAGGCTAAGCACCTGGCCGGGCTGTTCTCCGAGAATTTCAAGGCCTTCGCCGCCCAGGCGGGGCCCGTCATCTCCGCCGCCGGCCCGCGCTAGCTCAGCCTCTCAGGAGCTGGCAGAGCGCCACCGCCGCCGCGTCCGAGGCGTCCGTCGCCAGCGTCTTCTCCAGGTTCAGGGCCGATCGGGTGATGGCCTGGAGGGTGGCCTTGGTCGCGGCACCGTGTCCCGAGACCGCCTTCTTGACCTGGGCCGGGGCCCAGGAGCGCACCGGGATCCCCGCGCCCGCCGCGGCCACGAGGGCGGCGCCCCGTCCCTCCCCCAGGCGGATCGCCGCGGAGACGCTTCGTCCGAAGAAGGCCGACTCCAGGGCCAGGATCCCGGGCTTCCACTGCAGGAGCCTCTCCCGTAGGTCCCGGTGCACGGTCCCCAGGCGGATCTCGATGGGATCGGAGCCCTTCAGGCGGATCACGCCGGCGTCCAGCAGGGTGACCGTTCCGCCGGGGGCCCGTTCCAGGACCGCCCAGCCCACGCGCAGGGTGCCCGGGTCCACGCCCAGGACGCGGGCGGGGAAACCCCTGCGGGAGATCAGCGCGGGGGTTGCGGCGGGTGCCCAGCGCCCCGGCGTGCGGCCGAGGACCAGGCGCCGCAACTAGGGGGCGTCCTGGAGGGCCGATAGGAAGAGGGGGATGCGGGAGGGATCCGCCGGTTTCCAGAGGAGAAGGCCGCCGGGGGCCTTGACGGGCGTCAGGATCTGGTCGAGGGCCTGGGTCATCCCTTCCGGAGCCTGGAGTTCCAGGGATTTCAGGAGGGAGTTGGCCAGGGCGGAGAAGGCGACGGGGGTTTTCGAGGCGGCCCCCAGGCTCTCCACCCCCTCCGAGGACTCGAAACCGGCCCCGAAGGCCCCGGTCTGGGGAGGGTTTTCCCGGACATAGAGCAGGGCATCCGACCCCAGCGTCCCGCAGAGGGCCCGGAAGGGGGCGGATTCGGACAGGGGCTGGATGTTCTCGGAGAGGGCCTGCAGGGCCTGGCGGAGGGTGGACTCATGGGAGGCCAGGATCAGCATGCCGTCCTGGACGGCCCAGCCGAGGCTGACCTCCTCGTCGCCGAGCAGGTGGAGGACGGTGTCCTTCTCGAAGCGGGTCTCGCGCCCCTTCAGGGTCGGCTCGTCCGCCTTCAGCTTGGCGAAGCAGTCCTTCGCGGCGGCCTCCAGGGCGGTCTCGTCGCCCTTCATGACCAGGAGCAGGTGGGGCACGGGCCTCGATCCGGGGCGGGCCTCCAACTCCGTCAGGGCCAGGGTCGCCTCGGTGGCGGGGAAGGAGCCCAGGCGGACCCAGAGGGCCAGGGAGGCGCCCAGGCGCCGCTCCGCGGCGGATTTCAGCCAGGCCGCCTGGGCCAGGGCCGAAAGTCCCGCGGGCGAGGAGGCCATGCGCGCGGCCAGGGTATCCGGGTGGCGGGCGGCGGCGAAGGCCAGGGTCGAGATGGGGCAGGCCCGGGCCGTTTCCCAGGGGCAGGGGCCGGACGGGATGGCGGCGTCGGGACGCCTCGGCTTCCCTCCCGGGGGGGTACGGCCGGGGGCGGCGTGGCTCCAGGAGAGGGCGCCCAGGGAGAACGCGACCACCAGCGCGAGGCCCGTCAGGGCCTGGGCCGAGAGGATGGTGATCAGGACGGCCCGGCGGGTCATGCTAGGCTCCGGCCTGGGCCAGGGTCGCTTCGTCGAAGTCGCAGTTCGTGTGGACGGCCTGGACATCGTCGTAGTCCTCGAGGGCCTCGAGCAGGGCGAGGACCTTGGCCGAGGTCGCGGCATCCACGGCCACCGTGGTCTTGGGCAGGAAGAGGATCTCGGCGGACTCGACCGGGATCTTGGCCTGGGTCAGTGCCGCCTT
>JAHFOU010000178.1 GCA_023261525.1 Planctomycetota bacterium
GGACTTCGAGCGCGCCGCCAAGATCCGCGACCAGGCGGACCAGGCCCGCAAGAAGTGGGAATCCACCAAGAAGGAGTGGCGCGAGTCGGCCAAGGAGGTCGACGGGATCGTGGACGAGGAGGTGGTCGCCGAGACCGTCTCCAAGATGACCGGGGTCCCCCTCACCCGCCTGGAGCACGCGGAGGCCGAGCGCCTCCTCAAGATGGAGGGCGAGCTCCACAAGCGCATCGTCTCGCAGGAGGACGCCATCACGGCCATCGCCCGCTCCCTGCGGCGCGCGAGGGCCGGCCTCAAGGACCCGAAGCGCCCCATGGGCTCCTTCATCTTCCTGGGCCCGACGGGGGTCGGCAAGACCCTGGCGGCCCGTGCCCTGGCCCACTTCATGTTCGGCTCCGAGGACGCCCTCATCACCATCGACATGTCGGAGTACATGGAGAAGTTCAACGTCTCCAAGCTGATCGGCTCCCCCCCGGGCTACGTGGGCTACGAGGAGGGCGGCCAGCTCACCGAGAAGATCCGTCGGCGTCCCTACGCGGTGCTCCTCCTCGACGAGATCGAGAAGGCTCACCCGGACGTCTACAACATGCTCCTGCAGATCATGGAGGAGGGGCGCCTGACGGACGCCTTCGGGCGCCACGTGGACTTCCGCAACACCATCCTCATCATGACCTCGAACATCGGGGCCGACATCCTGCGCAAGCAGACCTCCCTCGGGTTCCGCCAGGCCACCCCCGGCGGGAACTACGCCAAGATGAAGGACATGCTCCAGAGCGAGGTGGAGAAGCACTTCCGTCCGGAGTTCATCAACCGCCTCGACGACATGATCATCTTCAAGCCCCTCGTCAAGGAGGACATCGAGAAGATCATCGACATCGAGATGGCCCACGTCTCCAAGCGCCTGGCCGACAAGGGCATGGAGCTGGTCCTCACGCCCGAGGCGCGCGCCTTCCTCATCGACAAGGGCGTCTCCCCCGAGTTCGGGGCCAGGCCGCTGCGGCGGGAGATCGAGCGGCGCATCGAGGATCCCCTGGCCGAGGAGCTCCTCAAGGGCAACTTCCAGGGCAAGAACCGCATCCTGGTCAGCCTGAGGGGCGGGGACCTGGCCTTCGAGACCGACGCGAAGTCCGCGGCGATCAAGGAGCCGGTGCCGGAACGCCGCAGGGCCAAGGCTGAAGCCGAAAAGCCGGAGAAGGCGGAAAAGCCAGAAAAGGCTGAGGAGAAGCCGCGCGGACGCGGCGGCGATGCCCCCTAGAGCCAGATCCGCGGCGCTGGTCCTCCTCGCCGCCCTTCTGCCCTATCTCCCCGTCCTGGCGGGGGGATTCCTCTTCGACGACACCGGCTTCCTCGCCTCGGGGATCCGGGCGGACCCCGGGCGGGAGGCCTGGGCCCGCCTGGCGGGCAACCGCGGCCTGTCCTACCTCACCCTCTGCTGGGACGCTTGGGCCTGGCAGTTCCACCCCGTTGCCTGCCATGCCACCAACCTGATCCTGCACGCCCTCGCCTGCCTGGCCGCCCTGGCCGCCGGCAGGTCCCTCCTGGGCCGCCTGGGGCAGGGCGCGCCGGAAGCCGGAGCCCTGGCGGGCGCCCTCCTCTACGCCCTCCACCCCCTCCTGAGCGGGGCCGTGGGCTACGTGACCCAGCGCGCCGAGATCCTGGCCGGGCTCTTCGCCTTCCTTGCCCTGCACTTGTACCTGTCCGGACGGCCCTGGCGCTGTCTGGCGGCCTGTCTCGCCGGCTTCCTGTCCAAGGAGAACGCCCTGGCCATCCCCGCCCTGCTCGCCGGCGTGGAGCTGGCCCTTCCGGGCCCGAGGGAACGCGGAAGACGCTTCCTCCTTTTCGCCGCCCTGATCCTGGGCGGCGTCGCGGCCCTCCTCCTGAATCCCGGACTCTTCGGCCTGGGGTCCCGCGGGGCCGCGCACATCCTGGGCGGGTCCCGCTTCACCCTGCCCCGTCCCCTGTATGCCCTCACCCAGCTCGGCGTGCTGGCACACTACGCCAGGCTGGCCCTCCTGCCCTTCGGCCAGCACCTGGACTACGACTGGGGGTACGACGCGACCCTCTGGGCACCAAGAGCCCTGGCCGCCCTGGTCGTCCTCGTCCTGATCGCCGCCCTGGCCTGGCGGATGCGCAGGCAAAACCCCCTGCCCCTGCTTGGCCTGGGATGGTTCCTGATCGCCCTGGCCCCCACCTCCAGCCTGGTCCCCATCGAGGACGTGGTCGTGGAGCACCGGGTCTACACCGCCCTCTGGGCGCCGGCCCTGGCCGCCGGGATCTGGATGACCTCCGGGGGAAGCCGGCGCAGAACCCTGGGCCTCCTGACGGGGATCTGCCTCGCCGTGTTCACCACGGCGCGGGCGGCCACCTGGGCCTCCCCCGAGCGGCTCTGGCGGGAGTCGGCCCGGGCCTGCCCGGGGAAACCCCGGCCCTGGGAGGGTCTGGGCGAGGCGGAGGAGAGGCGGGGGCTTCACCGGGCCGCAGAGCATGACTTCCGCAGGGCCCTGGCCCTGGATCCCCTGAACTACCGCCCCGCCCGGAGCCTGGGCCACATCCTGTCCGAGCAGGGACGCCACGAGGAGGCCGTGGCCGTCCTCGCCCAGGGCCTGAAGGCCTTCCCCGGGGAGGAAAGCTCCAGCCTGGACCTGGCCAACAGCCTGGAGGCCCTGGGGCGCGGTCCGGAGGGCGTGGAAGTCCTGAGGAAGGCGGCCGGCCTCTCGCCCGAATACGCGATGTTGCACTACAACCTGGGCGTGGCCCTGATCCGCCTGGGCCGGGACGCGGAGGCGGTACCCCCCCTGAGGACGGCGGTGACCCTGGTGGAGGACCCGGCCTGGCGCAGGGGCCGGGAGGGCGAGGAAAGCCGGAAGATGCCCCCCTCCCCGCCTCGGGCGGCCCTGTCCATGGCCCTCTGCCGCTCAGGCAAGCCCGCCGAGGCCCGCGAGGTCTTGGTTCCCGCTCTCCAGAAGCATCCGGACCGGAGGGAGCTGTGGACGGCCTACGGGATGGCCTCGTCCGCGTTGGGGGATGCCGAAGGTGTGAGGAAGGCGCGGGAGGCGCTGGCGAGACTGGCGCGCTAATCCACCCCGAGCTGGAGCTTGGCGGCCTCGGACATCATGTCCTTGGTCCAGGTCGGCTCCCAGACCACATCCACCTTGGCCGAGGTCACGCCGGGGATGGCCTTGAGCTTGGTCTCCACGGACGGAGGCAGGGTGACGGCCTCGGGGCAGTTCGGGGAGGTGAGGGTCATCTTCACGACCACAGCCCCAGCCGCGTCCACCTCGACCTTGTAGATCAGGCCGAGCTCGTAGATGTTCACCGGGATCTCGGGGTCGTACACCGTCTTGAGCGTCTCGATGATCTGGGGTTCGAGCGGCTGGGCGGCGGGGGCGCTTTCCATGGCGGTCTCCTTAGCTACTCCGTCGACACGGTGCCGCCGCCCTGCTCCAGGGCGGACTTGAGGGCATGCCAGGCCAGGGTGGCGCACTTCACCCGCATGGGGAACTCGCGGACCCCGCCCAGGACCTCCAGCTTGCCCAGGTCCGCCGGCAGGGGTTTGCCAGGCTCCGAGATGACCATGGCGTGGAAACGGTCGAGCAGGCCCTGGGCCTCGGTCCGGGTCATGCCCTTCAAGCGCTCCGTCATCAGGGAGGCCGAGGCCGTGGAGATGGCGCACCCGGAACCCTGGAAGGAGACGGCGCCGATGCGCTCCCCCTCCGTTTTCACGAACACGGTCACCCGGTCCCCGCAGAGGGGATTGAAGCCCTCAGCCTTGGCCGAGGCATCCGGCATGGGCGAGAAGTTCCTCGGCCTGCGGCCGTGGTCCAGGATGAGCTCCTGGTAGAGGTCCCGAAGTTCCCCTTCGCTACTCACGCGAACATCTCCCGGACCTTGGTCAGGCCCTTGGCCAGGACCTCCAGGTCGGCCTCGGTGTTGTAGACGCCCAGGGAGGCCCTCGCCGTGGCCGCCACGCCGAAGCGCTCCATCAGGGGCTGGGCGCAATGGTGCCCGGTGCGGATGGCGATGCCCTGGCGGTCCAGCACGGTCCCGATGTCGTGGGGGTGGATGCCTTCCATCGTGAAGGAGAGCACCCCGGCCTTGTGGCGGGCCGTGCCCACCAGCGTCAGGCCGGGCACGGCGGAGAGGAGGGCGGTCCCCTTCTCCAGCAGGGCCTTCTCGTGGGCCTCCACGCGGTCCAGCCCCAGGGCCGTCAGCCAGTCGATCGCGGCGCCCAGCCCCACGGCCCCGGAGATGTCCGGGGTGCCGGCCTCGAACTTGGCCGGGGGCACGTTGTAGAGGGTCTCCTCGAAGCGCACGGAGGCGATCATGTCCCCGCCCCCCTGCCACGGGGGCATGGCATCCAGGTGCTCGGCCTTGGCCCAGAGGGCCCCGATGCCGGTCGGGCCGTAGAGCTTGTGCCCCGAGAAGGCGTAGAAGTCGCAGCCCAGGGCCTGGACGTCCACCTTCAGGTGGGGCACGGCCTGGGCCCCGTCGATCAGGACGGGGATGCCCTTGGCCTTGGCTTTCGCCACGATGTCCCGGACGGGATTGATGGTGCCGAGAGCGTTGGAGACGTGGCCCAGGGCCAGGAGCTTGGTCTTCGGTCCGAGGAGGCGGTCCAGCACAGCCAGGTCCAACTCGCCGTTGTCGAGGACGGGGACCACCTTCAACGCGGCGCCCTTCGACTGGCAGAGCATCTGCCAGGGCACGATGTTGGAGTGATGCTCCAGGTGGGTGACCAGGACCTCGTCCCCGGCGCCCACGCGGGTGCGGCCGAAGGTGTGGGCGACCAGGTTGATGGCCTCGGTGGTCCCCCGCGTGAACACGATCTCCCGAATGGAAGGGGCGTTCAGGAAGGCGGCGACCTTCTCACGCGCACCTTCATAGGCCTTGGTAGCCCGCTCACTCAGGAGGTGGACCGCGCGGTGGACGTTGGCGTTGTCCTCCTCGTAGTAGCGGCGCAGGGCCTCCAGGACGGCCCTGGGCTTCTGGGTGGTGGCCGCGCTGTCCAGGTAGACCAGGGGCTTGCCCCGGGCCGACTGGGCCAGGATGGGGAACTCGCGCTTCACATCCAGAAGGGCGCTCATGAAGCGGTCCCGCTGCCGAGGTGTTGGCTCAGCCAGGCGCAGAGGGAGGCCGAGAGCTGGTCCCGGACGGCCGCATCGGGGATCTTCTCCACCATCTCCTCGGCGAAGGCGTGGGTCAGCAGGCTCCGTGCGGAATCCGCCGACAGCCCGCGGGAGCGCAGGTAGAAGAGGACCGCCGCATCCAGGCGCCCGATCGTGACGCCATGGGAGCAGGCCACGTCGTCGGCATGGATCTCAAGCTGGGGCCGGGCGTCCACCTCGGCCTGCTCGGA
>JAHFOU010000179.1 GCA_023261525.1 Planctomycetota bacterium
CCTCCTGTTCCTGATCCTGAGGCGCCTCACGGATGTTCTGCGCGCCGGGGTGGCCGCGGTCGTGGCGGCCGTCCTGCCCGCCGCCGCCGTCTTCCCCGGGGCCCTCTCCGCCTACCAGCCCCTGGTCCTCTTCCTGGCGCTCGCCGCCTCCCTGGCCTATCTCCGTTGGCGGGAATCCCCGACGGGGCTCCGCCTCCTGGGCCTGGCCGTCCTCCTGGCGGCCACCTGCTTCTCGCTCTGGGAGGGCTACTACCTGGCGCCGACCCTGGTCCTCTTCCACGCCTGGACCGGGGGATCCCGCCGCGTGCGCTTCGCGGCCGGGGCGCTGGGCCTCGCCCTGCTCTGCGGCGGGGGATTGTATGCCTGGTCCCGCCTCCTTCCGGGCGCGACGGGACTGGCGGACCGGGCCGCCGACCGGGGGCATCTCCCGCCCCTTCCCCTCTTCCTGGCGAGGGTCGCCCTTCGCCTGGCCCTGTACCACACCCTGGCCGGCCTGGCCCTGGTCGGGCTCTGGCTGGCCCGTTCCCTGCGCAGGCCGTTCTCGCCCTGGCAGGCCTGGATCGCGCTCTGGCTCCTCTGGGGGGCCTATGACCTGGTCCTGCTCCCGGGCTACTGGTGCTTCCATCCGTATGCGGTCTACCCGCTCTTCGTGGGCGTGGCCTGCGCCTCCGCCGAGGCGGGCGTCCTCCTCTGGCAGGAGCGCCGCCGCTGGGCCTGGGTCGCCGCGGGCGGCCTCCTCCTCCAGTCGGGATGGCTGATCCACCGCCGTGCCCACCAGGCGCACGGCTATCCCCTGACCCAGGAACTGTCGGCCTCGGTCCACGGCCGCCTGGCCTTCGGGGAGGATCTCATGGCAACCTTCACGCTGGACGAGTCCCACGTGGAGTACTACGCCGACGCCCGGGTGCTGGGGGGGATCCACGGGCCCGGGGACCTGGAGCGGGCCCGCCGGGAGCACCCGGGACGCCACTTCCGTTACCTCGTGACCATCCTGCCGGAACCCCTGCTGGCCTCCCCGGAGATCCGCGGGGGGAGCCGCCCGGTGCTCCTGCCGGGCCTGTGGAGGGAAAGGCCCGTTTTCGGATCCGACCGGGAGGCCCTGGAGGCCTTCGGGGTCCTGCCGGGGGACGCCGCCTTCCGCGACTGGCTGGCGCGCCGGTACGAACGCCTGGAGGACTTCCCCTTCGTCTATTACGACCTGGACCGGCCGAAGCCCGGCTAGGCGAGCTTCTTCTCCAGCCTCACCGTGCTGCCGTTGCCCTCGTAGGCGAGGCGGTCGCAGTTCTTGTGCATGAGCAGGATGCCCAGGCCGCCCTGGCGCCCCTCGGCGCGGGCCCGCCGGGCCTTCACGTAGGCATCCTCGTCCGAAAGGCGTGAGGTGTACCAGGCGTGGTCGAAGCCGGGGCCCTGGTCCTGCACCAGGAAGACCGCCTTCGTCGCATCGAGGAGGAAGTGCACCGTGCAGCGCTTCGTGTGGGCGTGGCGGGTGGCGTTGTCCAGGGCCTCCTTGAAGGACGCCAGGAGCCCAGCCATGGCGTCCTCGCCCATCCCCGAGGCGCCCAGGAGGGCCCGGCCCAGGCGGTGGGCCTTCTCCAGGCTGGAGGGCGTCGGCTCGAAGTCGAAGGAGGTCATGTGGAGCATCTCCTCCCGCGACTTCGGGACCCGCTTGAGCTCCAGGTCGGCCAGGGCGAAGAGCTCCCCGATCTCGAAGGGCTCGACGAAGGCGTCGTTCTCCCGGATGCGGAACTCGCGGTGGGGCGGGGGGCTCCCGTTCGGATAGACCCGGATCACCGAGACCAGGGAGCGCTTGCGCTCGCCCTTGACCTTGTTCAGGAAGGCCTCGGCGTTGGGGACCTCTTCGTGGAGGATGATGACGTCGGGGTTCACGCGGTCGAGCTGGGTGAGGGCCTGCACGCAGTCGTGGACCAGGACCACCCTGCCCCGGCGGCCGTGGTAGCGGAGCGTGACCACGTCCGTGAAGTCGTTCACCACCGGCCCGATCACCAGGATGGCCTGGGAGGCCCGCCGGCCCTCGGGCTTGAGCAGGGGCAGGACGGCCCGGGCCTTGCCGTCGGGGGCGCCGGGGGCCGGGTGGCGCGTGTGGAGGAAGGCGCTCGGGGAGCGCCAGCGGCGCACGCCCTTCTCGTTGCGCTCCAGGTAGGCCAGGGCCTCCTGTTCGTCGGACAGGACGGCGAGGACCTCGGTGGTGCCCAGGTTCCTCAGGACCACCGCGATGGCCCGGGGGACCCGGATGAGGAGGAGGTCCCCGCCGCGTGCCTGGAAGGACTGGAGGTAGTTGAGCAGGGAGGCGATGCCGCTGGAGTTGATGTATTCCAGGCCCCCGCAGTCCACCAGGATGTCCTTGCGGGTCTCCATGAGGAGCTCGTCCAGGGACCCTTCGAACTCCATGAGGGTGGCGGCGTTCACGAAGCCCGTGACGCGGAGGATGGCGAGGTTCTTGGTCAGCTTGGGACGGACGACCAGGGTGCTTAGCTCGCGCATCCGTCCATTCTCCCCGGGCGCACGCGCGAGGGCAAGGCCGCGGGGCCCTTGCGGGCGGCCGGGGAGGGGTGCTACGCTCCGCCCCGATGGATTCCCCCGTTCCCATCGACAAGGTCCCTCCCGGCTCGATCCTGGACGCCGCCGTCCTGGACGCCCGCGGCAACGTCCTGGTCGGGGAGGGCCGGGTCCTCACCGAGGAGTGGCTGAAGCGCCTCCAGGGCCGGGGCATCACCCATGTGCGGATCCGTGCGGCCGGAAGCGCCGCCTCCCCGGGAGGGGGCCAGGCGCCCGAGGCCGGGATCGACAAGCGCCTCCAGCGCCTGGACGCGATGTTCGCCAAGGCCCCCCAGGAGCCGCTGATGCTGGCCCTGGCCGCCGCGGCCCGCCAGGTCCTCTCGGAGCGCCGTCCATGAGCACCGAAGCGGAGGACCGTCAGGAGAAGCTGAGGCTGGTGGTCCAGCGCATCGAGGGCCTGCCCACCCTCCCCACCATCCTGGCCCAGATGAACCGCATGATGCTGGACCCCAAGACCACGGCCAAGGACATGGCCCAGCTCATCGCCTCCGACCCCACGGTCACGGCCCGCATCCTCAAGGTCGTCAACTCGGCCTTCTACGGCTTCCCCAGCCGCATCTCCACCGTCAGCCACGCCATCGTCATCCTGGGCTTCAACACCGTGAAGTCCATCGTGCTGTCGGCCACGGTCTTCGACGCCTTCGGGGACAAGGGCAAGGGGGACGAGGGCTTCCGCCGGGAGGACTTCTGGCGCCACTCCCTGGCCTGCGGGGCGGCTTCCAAGGTGATCGCCCGTCATGCGGGGGAGGCGACCCTGGAGGAGTTCTTCATCGCCGGCCTCCTGCACGACGTGGGCAAGGTGGCCATGGACCACTGCCTGCACGAGGATTTCGTGGCCATCCGGGCCGATGTCAAGGCCAGGGGCGTCCTGATCCGGGAGGCCGAGGAGGCCCGGCTCGGGGTGAACCATGCCGAGGTCGGGGGCTGGCTGTTCGAGCAGTGGAAGCTGAACAAGGGCCTGGTCCGGGCCGTGGCCTGCCACCACAACCCCGTCCTGGCCGACGAGCATATGAAGGCCGCCTCCGTGGTGCACCTGGGGGACATCCTCGCCCGGGCCCTCCAGGCCGGCTCCGGGGGGGACGACCAGATCCCGCCCATCCGCCAGGCCGCCTGGGACGCCGTGGGCCTCAAGCCCGAGGGCCTGCCCGCCCTCCTGCGGGAGACCCAGCAGGAGATCGAGAAGGCCTCGGTCTTCCTCGACTTCATCAAGGCCTGAGCCGGATGAACGCCTCCCTCGACCAGACGGCCCGCAACCTGCACGAGCAGGTCCGGGACCTCCTGGCCCTGGCGGACGTGTCCCGTCGCATCCAGACGGCCTCCGGCATCCAGGCCGTCCTGGCGGAGAGCGCCGCCGCGGTCCAGCGCATCGCCCCCAAGGTGGGCCGCGCCATCTACCTGAGGACCGAGGACGGGTCCGATTTCATCTGCCGCCTGTCGATGGACGGCTCGGGGTTGCCGGGCCACCTGATCTCCCTGCCCCTGGACGTGGTGGACTGGGTCTGCCAGGAGCGCCGCTACAGCATCCTCGGGGACGTGGAGGGGCGGGCCCTGGCCCTCCTGCCCCTTCTGGCCGGCCAGGAGGTGGTGGGCCTCCTGGAGCTGAGGCTCCCGGGCGGGGGGGAGGCCCTTTCCCAGAAGGTGCTCGAGGAGCTCCAGATGGTCTGCGGCCAGATGGCCTCCGCGGTCCTCAACGCCCTCCTGAGGGAGAAGCTGGAGGCGGAGGGCCGCGCCCTGGAGCGCACCGGGGCCTTCCTCAAGGATATTCTGGAAAGCGTCAACCACGGCATCCTGGCCCTGGATGCGGAGGGGAAGGTCTCCCTGGCCAACCAGAACGCCGGCTCCATGCTCCAGGTGGATGTCGCGGGCCTCAAGGACCGGTCCTACCGGGAGGCCTTCCCCGAGGACCTGGTCCGCGTCCTGGACAGCCTCGTGGAGCAGGTCCGCTCCCAGGGCTTCGCCCTGGACCAGCAGCTGGTCCGCAAGGCGGGGGAGGGGCTGGAGCTGACCCTGGGCGTGGCGGGGACCCGCCTGGTGGACGCCAAGGGCCACCCGGAGGGCACCCTGGTGATCTGCCGGGACATGACGGCCTCCCGGGAGCTGGACCGTCTGAGGGCCCTGGACCAGATGAAGTCCCAGTTCGTCAGCAACGTCTCCCACGAGCTGAGGACCCCGCTGACCTCCATCAAGGCCTACACCGACGCGGTCTCCGGCATGGTCACCGACGACACCGCCAAGCACTTCCTCAAGGTGGTCGACGACGAGGCGAACCGCCTGCTGGGCATGATCGAGGACCTCCTCAACGTCTCCCGCATCGAGAGCGGGAAGTTCCGTCTCCACTGGGAGGACGTGGACGTGAGGGCCATGGCCCAGTCCATCCTGGAGATCTCCAAGGTCCAGTCGGACAGGCACCGCATCCTGCTCACCATCGCGGAGCAGGTCCCGGCCACGATCCCCATGGACCAGAACAAGATGAAGGAGGTCCTCATCAACCTGGTGAACAACGCCGTCAAGTACTCCCCGGAGGGGGGCGACGTGACGCTGGGGATCCGCATGGAGGAGGGCAACCTCCGCATGGACGTGAAGGACTCGGGCATGGGGCTCTCCCCCGAGAACCAGAAGAAGCTCTTCCAGATGTTCTTCCGCACCGAGCAGGCCCAGGCCTCCCAGATCCGGGGCACGGGCCTCGGCCTGGCCATCGCCAAGGGCATCGTGGAGGCCCACGGCGGGGCCATCCGCGTCTCCAGCGAGGGGGAGGGCAAGGGCTCCACCTTCACGG
>JAHFOU010000180.1 GCA_023261525.1 Planctomycetota bacterium
CCCGCGTGGTTGCTGTCGGGGAAGTTGCCCGGGGCCGGATAGGCCGGCGCGCGGCGGGTCTGGACATGGGCGCCGTCCGGGTAGAGGGTGCCGGGCTCGGCGTACGGGGAAGGCCAGGTGCTCTCCCTTTCGTTGGCCAGGAGGAGATCGCTGGAGGGGAAGGATTGCCGGGCGGGGTGTCCGCCCGGGTTGGAGGGCACCGCCCGGGTGTTCCAGCCCTCGTCGAAGTGCTGGAGGAACATCAGGGTCCCGGCCGTGGGGTTGCGGTCCGCCATCTCCACCGTCGCCAGCCCCAGGAAGCCGTCGAACTCGGCGGCCTTGAGCGGCAGGGCGGTCGGGGCGCAGGGATAGGTGGTCACGGCCAGCCCCGAGCCTGCGGGAGGGGGGGAGGCCCCCCAAAAAGCGGGGGAGGAGGTGGAGGATCCGGTGGTCGGGATCAGGGCATCGCTCCCCAGGGAGAGGTAGTCCTTGAGGGAGGTGCGGTCCCCCACGAAGTCCCGTTGGGAGGTCTGGCGAAGCAGGGAATAGGCCCCCAGGGTGGCGGAGAGCTCACGCACCGCCAGGAGCCTCCCGTCGGCTCCCAGGACCCTTCCTGCCACGCTGACGCGGAAGGCCCCCGTGGGGTCCAGGGTCCCCTCGGTGGACCAGGTCGTGAGATCCGACTTGTCCACCCACTTCCAGAGCAGCTGGTCGGGGAACTCCTTGGAGAGATCGGTGTTGGGGTTGAAGTTGGCCTTCAGGAGGTCCGCTCCGCAGAAGTTGCCGGCTTCCCGGGTCCTGGTATTCATCCCTTGGACCACGCCGGGCAGGAGGGCGTCGCAGAAGCGGTCGAACTGCCCCCAGCTTCTCAGGGGCCCCGCCTGGAAGCCGGGCAGGGGGGTCAGGGACGGGGCCGTCCGGCCGGCCCGGAACTCCAGGAGGGCGCCGGCGATATCGGAGGCCATGGTGGCCGGAATCAGGTAGGAGCCCATGGTCACATTCCCGGGATCCGACGGATCCGCGGGATCCCCGAAGTGGTCCCCGGGCCTGTGGAAGCCCGCGCTCAAGCTCTGGAGGTTCTGGGCGCTGCAGGCCCTCAGGTCCTGCAGGAGGGCCACGAGGACCGGGTGGGGGGCCGTGTTCAGGTTCACGGGGGGCCGGCCGCCTTCCTCCAGGGCCAGGGGGCGGCGCCCCTTCTTGACGTCGCTCGGGACGAGCTTGGCGATCTGGGAGCCGTAGGCGTTGGGGTGGACGATTTGGGTGTCGACCCAACTGGAGACCGTCAGCCAGGGGGAGAGGTCGGTGGAGATGCCCAGCGCGGCCTGGACCTGTCCCACGGAACGGTACCCGCCGAGGGGGCGGTTGGCCAGGATGTCGGTTCCGGCCGTGGGTAGGGAAGGAAGGGCCAGGTCGGGGCGATTGAGCAGGATGCCCAGGACCCGGGTCAGCTGCCCGTTCCATCCCCGTCCGGCCGAGGCCGCCGCCGCGGGGAGGCCGGGGTCCAGGGGGCGGGTGTCGCCTACGGAGGGGTCCCGATGGTCAGGGATCCCGTCGCCGTCCCGGTCCTCGCCGTCCAGGAAGCCTCCGTTGACATTGATCTTGCCGGACTCGTCCTCGACCTTGAGGACGTAGGTGGAAAAGGGGGTTCCCAGGCGGCCCGAGTAGCCCCGGTCCCGGCCGTCCACGCGGACACGCAGGGGCTTGCCCGTGCCATCGGCGGCGAAGAAGCTGGGCCTCAGGGCCTGGGGAACGGGGCAGTCCATCCCGTTCGGCCGCCCAGGCTGGAAGACCTCCTGGGATTGGTCGTAGGCGTCGTCCCCGTCATCGGCCCAGTCCTCCCCGCCGTAGCGGGTGGAGGCCAGGGTGGGGTCCTGTCCCGAGGAGAGCCTGGCCAGGGCGTCCTCCAGCCCCGAACGGGCCAGGAGGAGGGCCTTCGTGGCGTACAGGCGCTGTTGGGAGGCATGGCGCTCCAGGCGGGCCATGGTGACGAAGGCCATGCCCAGGAGCGCCAGGACGCCGAGTACGCCGACGACGACGAGCAGGCCCAGACCGCGACGGGCGTTACGATCCACCCGTCCCCCCCTCCCAGGTCCGGATCCTCAGCTCGAGGACTTCCAGGTCCCCCCAGATACGCAGTCCCGCCGGGGCCTCGACCGGCTGGAGGGTTCCCAGGGCCTCCCGCACCGACCAGAGCCGGTTCCCGTCCACGCACCCTGAGGCCGAGGCGCCCAGGACCGCCAGGCTCACGGTGTGGATCTCCTCCCCGGCGCAGTCCGTCCCCGAAAGCTGCCAGAGCCTCAAGGCGTTCCCCACCGGGATCGCCAGGCCCAGCCGGGAAACCGGGCTCAGGGTGCGAAGCTTGAGTTCGACCAGGCAGGGCTGCCCTTGAGGCAGGGGAAGCGGCCAGGCCCGTCCCGTGGTCCCGCCCTCCAGGCGCAACGAAGGGGTTCCCAGGAGAGCCGCCAGCTCCGGACCCCGCCAGACGCGCAGTCCTTCCGGAGCGGTGAGGGGGAAGGATTCCACGCGGGGAGTGCCGTCAGGGGAAAGGTGGAGGCGCTCCCCGGCCTGGACCGGCGTCGGAGGCTTCCCCTGTCCCTGGGCCAGCTCGGCCTTTCCCTCGTGCACCTCGATCAGGAGTTCCGGGGAGGTGGCCGCCTCCGCCACCGGCAGCAGCCAGGTTCGCACGCCTTCCGTCAGGGATCCCCCCGAGAGAGGCCGGCAGCACACGCGGGCCACCCAGGGCCCCTGGGCCCGCACCATGCCGGCCGGAGTGGAGACCTCCAGGGGGCCGTTCACGCGGTGCTCGATCCAGACCTCGCCGCCCGACAGGGCGAGGCGGGCATCGGAGGTTCGCGACACGCTTCCTTCCCGGACCTGGATGCGGCTTCCGGGCGCCAGCCAGATGCAGGCCGGAGCCCTGGCTTCCGCCAGCAGTGGGAGGATGGGGACGTCGGCCGGCGGGGCGGGCCTGGCACCGTCAGGAGGAAGGGGGGCCTCTTTCCTGGCGTGCATCCATCCCCAGAGGGATACCGCCAGGAGAAGGGCTGCGGCGGCCGCCAGCGGGTTCCAGCGGCGGACCCGGGGCAGGGGGATCGAGGCATCCGAACGCTTCAGGGCGACCACCACCCGACGGCAGGGGGCGCAGTCCAGCAGGTGATCCGTGAGCGCCTCCAGTTCCGTCTCGAGGAGAGTCCCCTCGACGAAGGCGGCGAGCCGGTTGGCATGCGGGCAGTCCATGGTGGGATCCTCCGTAGGCTTGAGGGAGGAGGACCCCGGGGCGTTACGGGATAAATCGCTTTTTCAAGAGTTCCCTCGCCCGGTGCAGGGTCACCCGGGCATGCCCGGCCTCGATCTTCAGGAGCCTGGCGGCTTCCTGGATCGCGAGACCTTCCCCGTAGACCAGCTGGATCAGGAGGGCCTCCCGCTTCGGCAGGCCCTCCGAGGCCCGTCTCAGGTCCCGGGCCTGCTCGGAGGCCTCGGCCCGGTCCTGAGGTCCCGGCGCGGGATCCTCGACGGTGTCCGCAAGCCCGGAGGAGATCGGCCGGGCGGCGGGGCGCCGGGCGTGCCGGAAGGCATCCCGCACCGCGATGACCGCCAGGTAGTGGGCCAGGGAGGAGCGGCCTTCGAAGGCCCCGAGGATCCTCTGGCGATCCTCCCAGAGCTGCGAGAAGAGGTCCTGACAGCATTCCTCGATCCCGTCCGCATCCAGGCGGCAGGACCTCAGGGCCCCCGACACGTAGGGCAGGTTCTCCCGCCAGAGGGTTTCCCAGGCCGCGGCCTCCCCCGTCAGGCAGCGCGAGACCAGCCGGCGCTCGTCGTCACGAGACCTCATGGGGAACAGCATAACAGGTCGCCGGGGTTGACGGCCGACAGGGCGTCTGCCAGAGTGTCTCCATGTCCGAGGCGGAGGACGGTCGGAGGCTCGCGGCGCGGTGCGCGTCGGGAGAGGCCGCCGCCTGGGAGATCCTCCAGGCCCGTCATGCGTCCGGGATGCGCCGTGCGGCGGCCGCGCGGCTGAGGGCGGTCCTTCCCGGTGCCTCGGAGGGGGACGCGGAGGAGGTCGTGCAGCGGGTGATGACGAAGCTTGCCGCGGACTCCGGCCGGGCCCTCCTGGGATTCGACGGCCGCGCCCGGCTCGGCACCTGGCTGGTGGCACTGGCCTTGCGCGAGGCCACGGATTTCTCCCGCGCCGAAGGCAGGGCCCGGGCCCGGGCCCTGCATGCGGGGGCGGCTGAACCCCCCGAGGTCCCTTCCCCGCTTCAGGGGCTGGTCCACAGCGAGGATGTCGCACGGCTGGGGAAGGCCCTGGAGGGGCTTCCCGGGAGGGACCGCCTCCTGTTGCGCCTGATCTATTGGGAAACCCTGTCCTACCGGGAGGCGGCCCGCATCCTGGGCGTGGCGGAGGGTTCGATTTCTCCTCTCTTGGATCGGGCCAGGAGTGCATTGCTTGCCGCCTTCTGAGGGAAAAACACCCGGGGACCGTACGGACCCGCCCTCTGGCGCCGTCCCATCTTCCATGAACCCGACCTGCCCGGATCCCGCGCGCCTGGCCGCCTATGCCGACCGCCGGCTGGGCGAGTCCGAGCGCTCCGTGCTGGAGGCCCACCTGGCCCTCTGTCCGGACTGTCTGGGCGAGATCAGGATCCTCCTGGACCAGGCCCGTCCGGCCCAGGTCCGGACCTTGCGTTGGAGCCTCTCGGCGGCCGCGGCCCTGCTCCTGGCGGTCTTCGTCCTGGCCTGGAGGGGGCCTTCCGCACCCTCCACCCCGGTCCATCCGACCTCGCTCCCCGCCGCCCGTCCGATCCCTCCCGTGGCGGGGACGGTCCTCGCCGCCGGGGAGCGGGCCCGGGGTTGGGTGCTGGCGGACGGGACCCGGGTGTCCCTGTCGGTCGGGGGGGAAGCCCTCCTGGCGGCTGCCGGGGTTCTCGACGTGCATCGAGGAAGCCTCTGGGCGGAGGTGACGGCTCCCGCGGACGGAGGGGTCAGGGTCTGCCTTCCGGGAGGGGGGGAGGTCAAGGCGTCCGACGCGGAGTTCGCGGTCTCCCTCCTGAAGCCTGCCTCGGGACTTTCGGCCCTCCTGCTGAGGAACGCTACGGCGGACGAGGCCCTTCCGGTGGAGCTGATCTGCCGGCGCGGGACCTGCCAGCTGTCCTGGGGCGGGGTCGTGCATCCTGTCGGCACGGGAGAGCGTGTGCGGATCGTCGCGGGTGGGGAGCCCCAGCGCGCCCGCCTTGAGCCGGCGGCCGTCGAGGCGGCCCTCGCCTGGGCCTGGGGAGGCCCGGACGCGAGCCCCTCGGTGCAGTCCC
>JAHFOU010000004.1:0-11321 GCA_023261525.1 Planctomycetota bacterium
GGTGGTGGATTCCCGCTACTACCAGGTCCGAGCGCGGCTGAGCCCCCCGGATGCGCTTTCCGTCGCCCGCATGCTGGACGCCTGGTTCGAGCGGAGCTGCGTGGAGCTCCAGTGCGAGAGGCCCGAGATCGCGCCCGGCGAGAAGCTCCAGGCCGTCGTCTCCAACGCGGAGATGGCCCCCTACTACCACAAGGTGGACCATTGCCTATACACCTGGTGGGGGCGCAAGCCCGGCTCCAGCCGCCTGGTCGTGGGGTTCACGCTCCACGAGGCGGTCCACCAGACCATGCACCGCATCCTGCGCAAGGTCGGGGATCCGGAGAACCAGGTCCCCTCCTGGTTCCACGAGGGCGCCGCGATCATGCTGACCTCCTCCGTGTCCCAGCGCGGCTACGACGGGTACCGGACCGACCGCGTGCCGTCCTTCTACGGCGCGTCGACGAAAGACTATTGGGAGCAGGGAGGGACCGGCGGGAGCCCCTTCGGGCATGAGCGCGGCTGGTCCATCGTCTTCCTGATGCGCAACCATCCGGACGAGGTCAAAAAAGGCACGTGGCCCAAGGTCCTCGCCTCGGTGTTCGGCGGGAAGGGCGTGCCCCAGGAAGAGGAGGCGCGCATCCAGGAGATGGCGAAGGACTGCATCCTTCCCCTCGTCGAGGAGGATCTCAAGGCCGGGGGCGCCAAGCGGGAGATCCCCGAGCTGGAGTGGGAACTGCTGGCCGTGCGGAGGGACGCCGGGTTCCAGCCCCTGCTCCCTTCCGGGCTGGGGACCCATACGCTGGTCCATGCCGCCGTGGCCCGCTCCGGGGCCGTCCTGCTCCTGTTCAAGGGCCCTCAGGACGCCGCACCGCTCTGGTTGAAGCAGGTCGCGTCGAAGGAGGCGGCCACTCCGCCCAAGAAGGACGGCGTCGGCAGCCTGACATGGTCCTCGGGCACCGTCCGCTTCACGCTGCACGCGGATGGGCTTGCCGAAGCCGACCTGCAGGCCCTTGCCACCGAACTGACGGCCCCATGACCCGGTCTGGGCTCGCCCTGCTCATCGTCGTGGGGGTGTTGGGGGTCCTCGCGATGCTGGCCGTGGCTTTCGTGGCCATCGCCCAACTGGAGCGGAGCGCCTCACAGCAGCGGACGAACGCGACACGGGCCCTGCTCCTGGCCCGCTCCGGCCTGGAGGACGCCCTGGCGCGGATCTCCCTCGGCCAGGATCCCGCGTACGGCGGGGAGGACTGGGATGCCAGCGGGGCGCTGGACGGGCTGGAGCTGTCCAACGACGTCTTCGGGCCGGGGATGCTGGACACGGCGGCCTGCCCCCTTCGTCATGCGCTGAGGCCGTCCTTCTTCGCCGCCGACAGCCTGGGGAAGCCCCTGCTCCTGGAGGTGGAGGGGCGGCAGAAGGGGTACTCCGGACGCCTGGCCGGGGACCTTCGCCAGGAGGGCAACACCTATGCCCTGAAGGTGGAGGATGTGGCCTCCCGGGTGTACGTCAACGGAGGGGACCTGGGGGCCTCCTCGGCCGATACGTCGATGGACGGGCCGAACGGGTTCCTGGTGAGACTGCTCGACAACCTGGACGAGGCGGTGACGGGGGGGACGACCCTGGGCGTGGAGCTGGTGGGCGCGCGCCCGCCGGGCGGCTACCGGTCGATGGCGGAGCTGAAGGCCGCGCTCGGGGATGTGCGGTTCGCGCCCTTCCGGAGCTACCTGACGCGCACGGCCTGGGTGGACCCCCAGGTGGTGAAGCCCCAGCCGATGGAGGCCCGGCCGGACCGCTTCCTGGACATCGACGACGCCCACAAGGCCGGTGCCGGGATGCCGGGATCGGGCACGGAGGCGGACCCCTGGAAGGCCAGCTTCGGTCCCTGCGGCATCGTGGATACGACCGTCTATACCTACGGCTGGGAGCGCAACACCCTGTACGCCTGGCGCCAGCTGAGGCTGGGGCCGGTGACGAGGGAGCCCCGGGCCCCCGTCTCGGTCAACACGGCCCCGGAACCGGTGCTGGTGGCCGTGTTCCGCGGGTTGAAGGGGACCTACGTGGAGGTCTGGGACGGCTCCGCGGGTTGGGACGGGGGATTCGGCTGGGCGGTGCCGCTCACCGGCCCGGCCGTGACCTATGCGTATCCCAGTCAGGACACGGAGGAGACGCCCTGGTTCCGCACCCGGGTGGATTACGGGATGCCCTACAGCGCGATCGCGACCGGCACGGGAGGCCAGCCCCGTCCCAAGTACGCACCCTCCAGCTATGTGAAGCCGCCCCCCGGGAACCCCCAGCCCCTGCCCTGCGTCGCGCCGCTGGGACGCCTGAAGGAGAGCTCTCCCATCAGCCTGGCCCAGGCCCAGGCCCTGGCCCGTCAGATCCGCGACCGCCTCCGCCAGAAGGGGCCTTTCCGGACCTGGGCGGAGTTCGGGGCCTTCGTGGACGCCCTGCCCCGCTGGGAGGACCTGGACGACGACCTTCAGCTCGACGGGGCGCCCTACGGGGTGGCCTCGGGCGATACGCGGCGCATGTACCGTCGGGAGGATGCCAATTCGGACGGGGTGATGAACCGGGAGATCTTCCAGGTCTCCTCGGGAGGCTGGACGTCCGGGATCGCCTGGGTGGACCTGGGCCTGACGCCGCTGGGCGCCGGGCAGGTTCCCGGGCTGAGCTTCGTCCAGAAGGACGTCCTCAAGGCCATGGCGAACCCGAACACGGACCTCAACGACTTCAACCCGGACGCCAACCGCTGGAAGGAGGTGGACAAGACGGACCTCGCGGGGATCCCTGCCGGGGCCCCCAGCTACGTCCACACCACGGAGCTGGCCCTGGACGCCCCGGGGTACGTCGAGCTGAGGGCCTTGGGGCGGGTGCTGGATGCCCGGGGGAGGCTGATGGCCCAGCGCCAGGCGGGGGTCTGTGCACGCCTGTGGGATCTCTTCCGCCAGACGACCCAGGCGGACTTCATGCAGGCCTGGCGGGACGGCACGCCGATCGGCCAGGTCTTCTCCGGTCCCCCCGCACCCTATCCCCTGGCGGGGGGGGCGGCCCAGACCCTGGTCAGCTATCCGGAGCCCCAGCAGATCGAGACGGGCCCGGCGGCGGACGCCGCCTACGACGGCCAGATCGGCCTGGGGCTGGTGGGCACGCTTTCCGGTCCCGCCGACAGGCTGAAGGCCGACCTGTTCGACAGCCTGGACGGCCAGGGCGTGAACGCAGGGGCCGTCCCGGACGCCTGGGGGCCCTTCCGGACACCCCTGGTCCAGTCCGGACCGAGGGTGGGCAACCTCTTCCCGGACGGGCTCTACAGCGAAAAGGATGCGACGCTGAAGTACCCCGTGGCCTCGAATTTCGACGACCGGCAGGCCTCCTCCCCGATCGGCGGGCTGGTCACGTCGACCTACGTGTTCTACATCGATTTCTGGGTGAAGCCGAACTGGTTCCCCGAGGCCTCCCCCAGGCCGCATGCCCTGATCAGCCTGGCACGGGCCGTTCTCCCCAAGACGGTCGGTGCGTACACCTTCTCCCCGCTCGACTTCTCCCAGGGCCTCCTTCCGCCGACGAATTCCGGGTTCGCGGCAAGGCCCCTGGGGCTCTTCTTCGTGCCGGCCCGAAACAACGTGTCCATCAGCCAGATGGGACCGTATATCCATACCACGGCAAGCACCCTGGGGGCGGGCTGGTCCGCCCGCTCCCTGCTCTGGGGGGCCACCCATTCCCTGTACACCTCGGACGCCGTGAACCGTCGCGGCCAGGGATACCCCGTTCCCTCCATGGGCCCCGGCGTGATCCAGGACTTCCCGGTGGGGCGTCTCCAGGCCCACCGCTGGACGCATGTGGCGGCCATCGCGAAGACCGGGCAGACGGATAATGCGGGGGTCAAGAACATGGGGTCCCGTCTGGTCCTGGGCGGCGCGGCGGCGAGCTACGCGGGAGGCGGAGGCCTGGTCGGCGGGATCGGGCGTATCCAGGATCCCCTCACGGCCGTCCATGTCAGCAGCACCGGCACCGAGCCCAACCACCTGAGGTTCGGGGCGGTCGCCGGCGAGCACTACCTGAACTACGTCGCCGACGCGACCTTCGCCGACGTGCAGACCGGAGGGCTGTCGGTCTCCAACGACGAGGCTTCGGGCCTCCCGGTCCTGGACGCCTACGAGTCCGCGTTCAAGGGGCTGGGCCCCGCCCGCGTGGGCCGGTACTACAAGGAAGGCGACTATCTGGGGGACGGGGCCGTCTATGTGTCCCCGCCCCTGCCGAGGCTCCGCTTCCGCCGCGTGACCTGGACGGAGATCCCCGCGGACCTCTGGTTCGACGAGAAGTTCAACGGCACCTCCTCGACGGGATCCGACGGCTGGCTGGACACCCTGGCCAACGACCGCTTCGGCGCCGGCGGCGTCCCCGGTCCCAACGGCCTGAGGGACGTCCGGGTGGACCTGAGGGTCTGGGACGACATGGGGACGCCATCCCAGGCCGATGATGTGGAGGTCGCGTCCTTCAGCGATGGCGGCGGGCCGAACCTTCTCCCGGCCCCCCGCGCGCCCGGCAGCCGCTTCTACTACAAGGCCGTGTTCGTCAACGAATGGAACGCCGCGACGCGCGACAACACGCCGCTGGACGTGACCCCCTTCCTGGATGATGTGACGTTCTACCGGCTTCCCGCCGGGGGGGTGCAGGTCCTGGACTGGATCCCCGAGGGGGACCTGGAATGAGGGCCCTCCGGAGCGGACTGTGGCTGGCCGTCCTCCTGTCGCCCGCGCTGGCGGGCGGGACGGAGGGGTTGGGCCTCCGGGCCACCCTGGAGGAGGACGGGACGGCCCTGCGCGTCACGGCCTCCTGCCCGTCCCTGCCCAAGGACGCCCTGCTGACCCTTCGGGTGGAGCGCGAGCTGTCGACCTCCGGCCGCCGGGCTTCCGTCCTCCTCAAGGAGTTCCGCCTGCGCTTCACGGAGAACGGACAGGGGGAGGGGCTGTTCACGATGGGCGCCGAGCTGGCGGTGCCCGGCCGCTACCGGGTGCGGGCCAGCTTCGATCCCCGGGGGCAGTACCCCAAGGTGCTCCAGGCCGTCGGGGGGGCGACCCCCGATCCGGCGGAGGTCCTCCTGGAGGAGTCGCTCGCGTCCCCCGCCTACCTGAAGAGCCTGTTGGCGGAGCAGTCGTTTCTCGAAGAGGCCTTCGGGACGGTGGGGGATTTCCTGGACCGGATGAACGAGATGGAGGAGGGCGTGGTCCAGGATCGGGAGAAGGGGGTGGCTGCCTGGTCGGCCTGGCGCCGGAAGGCCCTGCCGGGCCTGGAGCGCATCCTCACCCACGGTCGCGAGGTGAGGGACCGCTGGTATCCCGAGACCTGCGACGCCTTCTCCGAACGTTTCGTCTATTCCGGCCTCTTCCAGATGGAGGCCCGCAGGTTCGGCGCGGCCCAGAGCGGGGGGCCTTACCTCGGCACGGGGGCGTTCTCGGACCGTTCGCGGGTCTCCCGGAAGGACCTGGAGCCGGAGATCCGCCGCTTCCGGGAGGAGACCTTCCGCTACCGGGTGTCCGTCCTGAACGCGCTCTACGACGACTGCCTGCTCGAGGCGGCACGGAAGCCCGCGTCCCGGCCCCGCTGGGACTACCGGCGCCAGCTCTGGGGGAAGGTCCTGGAGCTCTGGCGCAAGGACCAGGAGGTCCCCCACCGTGAGGCCCTGGAGGCCGTGGCCCAGGCCTTCGAATCCTGGATCCAGGCCCAGGAGGCCTTCCTGTTCGATCCCCAGGCCCGCCCGGCGCTGGAGCGGGAGGCGCGGCTCCAGGTGCTGCAGGCCCGCGCGAAGGAGGCCGGGGCCCTGATGGGAGCGCGCCCCTGACCAAAATCGCTGGCCTTGCGCGTTTTGATCGGATAGGGTGATTTCCGTGATGCGCAACGCCTGCCGCCTGCTGATCGCCGTCGTCTTCGCCGTCCAAACCCTGACGGCTCCCTTCTGGATCCTGTGTCACTCCACGGGGCCGGATGCCCACGACCGCGTGGAGCTTGTCTTCGCCAGCTGCTGCAGCTGCTGCGAGGAGAAGGCGAGGGCGCCGTCTTGCGCGCTGGATGCCCAGGACTGCGACGCCTGCCATGACGAGAAGCTGGAACAGCCCGGCGTGCTGCGGCCGGTCCAGAACCTCCCGCTCGCCCTGGCCTGCGCCGCCCTTCCGGCTCCGGTCACGGAGGCGATCGCCTTCAGGATGGATCCCCAGGGGATCGTGCTCCTCCAGCACCATCCCGGCGACCCGCCGCTCTTCCTGACCCACTGCAACTTCCGGATCTAGTCCTCCCTGCCTTTGGATTCCGACCCGCATGGTGCGGGCCGGTGGAGGGTAGGAGGAACATGCGTACCGCCCATTTCGCAAATCTGTTCGCGCTGTGTCTCGTCGGTTGCACCCGCTACCAGGCCCAACCCCTGGAGACGAGGCGCATTCTCGACGATCTGCGCGCCGTTTCCCTGGAGAGCACGGCCTTCCATGCCTCCGACGGTCTCTCCGAGGCGGAAGCCGTCTCCCTGGCCCTGGTCCTCAACCCCGACCTGAGGTCGGGGCGTGCGGAGAAGGGCGTGGCGGAGGCCCAGCTCCTGGCCGCCGGCCTCTATCCGGACCCAGGACTCGATGCCACGTGGATCGCCCGGGCCGATGGGACCGTCCTCGAAGGCGGCCTCCTCCAGGCCCTTCCCCTGGCCGGGGAGAGGGGCATCCGCAGGGACAAGGCCAGGCTCCGGATCGAGGAGGTGGACCTGGACCTGGCCGCCTCCGAATGGAAGCTTGCCCAGGAAGTCCGGATCGCCTTCGTCGATTGCCTGGCGGCCGAGGAGTCCGCCTCCGTGGCCAAGGCCAACCTCGACCTGAGGGAGCGTGTCGCCGCCCTGGCCAAGACCCGCCAGGAACTGGGGGCCACCCCGCCCCTGGAAGCGGACCTGGCCGCCCTGGATGCCGCCCAGCAGCATCGGGCCCTTCTCGTCGCGGAGCATCAGCAGATCCTGTCCCGTCAGCGCCTGAATGCCCTCCTGGGCCTGGGCCCGGCGGTGTCCTATCTCCTCCAGATCGAGGGGGATCCCTGGGCCCGCCGCGAGATCCCCGCAGGGATCGGGAAGCTGGAGGAGGTGGCCATCGCCCGGCGTCCCGACCTCGCCGCGGCCCGCCTGGCCTATGAGCAGGCCGAGCGGGACCTCCAGCTCGCCACCCAGGGCCAGTACCCCCGCCTCAGGATCGGCCCTTCCTACAACCAGGAGGACGGCCATGACGGCTTCGGGGTAGGCGTGGGGGTGGAGCTTCCCCTCTGGAACCGCAACCGGGGCGAGATCGCCGAGAAGCTCGCCCGCCGCCAACAGCTGGCCGAGGCCTTCCGGGCCAGGATCGCCCGGGTGCGCTCCGAGATCGCCGCCGCACGGGCCGAGCTGGACCGGGAAGCGGGCGTCCTCCAGGTCGTGGAGGAGGAGGTGAGGCCCAGGCTGGAGCACGGCGTGGCCCTCCTGGAGGAGAGCGTCAAGGCCGGCAAAGTCGACCCCTCGGCCCTGATGCTGATCCAGGACCGCCTGTTCGGAGCCCGCCAGGACCAGCTGGGGAGCCGGGCCAGTTACCGGAAGGCTTTGATCCGTCTGGAGGAGACCGTGGGTGTGACCCTGGACGAAAAAGGAGGATTCCGATGAAGAAGCTGTGGATGGGATTCGCCGTGGTGCTGCTGGGCCTTTTCGCCGCCGTCGTGGCCGAAGAGGCCGCCAAGAAGGAGACGGTGGTCAAGGAAGGGCAAATCGTCTGCGTGGGCTGCCACCTGGAGAAGCAGTATGGGGCCGAGGCCCAGTGCACCCTCTACGCCAAGCACGCCCAGGGGCTCCTGGCGGCGGACGGCACGCTCTGGACCTTCCTCGACAACACCCGGGGACACAGCTTCATCACCGAGAAGAAACTCCTGGGCAAACCCATCCGGGTGCACGCCTGTGCCTTTCCCAAGGCCCAGGTTCTGGAGGCGCTCACCTATGAGCTGAAGGAGGGCGAGGCCTGGGTGGCCTACGACTTCTGCAAGAACTGCGGCTGGGAGAAGGGCGACCACAAGGGCAAGGACCTCTGCCGGGACTGCGAGAAGCCATGAAACGAATCGCCGTCCTCGTCGGAGTCGTCGCCTGCCTGGGGCTTGCCGCCTGGCACTGGGGGTTCTGGTCCCCGGCTTCCCCACCGGAGAAGCCCAGGGAGGCCGCCTTCTGCAACGAGCACGGGGTCCCCGAGGCCGAATGCACCATCTGCCATCCCGAGCTGATCGGGAAGGCGGGGGTCTGCATGACCGAGAAGGTCCGGATCCACCTGGCCTCTCCGGAGGTGGTCGCCCGGGCCGGAATCGAGACCGTTGAGGTCAAACCCCAGCCCTTGGAGGAAACCATGACGGCCAACGGACGGGTGGCCTTCGACGCCACCCGCACGGCCCGGCTCTCCGGCCGCATCCCGGGGGTGATCCGAGAGATCAAGAAGGGTCTGGGCGAGGACGTGGAGGTCGGGGAGGTGCTCTTCGTCGTGGACTCCGTGGAGCTGGGGGAGGCCCAGTCGGCCTTCCTCCAGGCCGACGCCGCGGCCGAGCTGGCCTCCAAGACTGCGGCCCGAGAGCGGGCTCTCTCCGAGAAGTCCGCCACCAGCCAGACGGAGCTCCTGGCCGCCGAGGCCGAGCACCAGGCCGCCCAGACGGCCTTCTCCAGGGCTGCGGACCGTCTTCGCAACCTTGGCCTGCCCCAGGAGGAGATCGACCGCCTGAGGAAGGACCACAAGGTCTCCTCCCTTCTTCCGGTCGCAGCACCCTTCGCCGGGACCGTGGTGGAGCGCTCCGGCACGGTCGGGGAACTCTCCGATCCGGCCCGGCCCATCCTCACCGTGACCGACCTCTCCCGGGTCTGGATCCTCCTCGACATCTTCGAGCAGTCGATTGCGAAGGTGGAAGTGGGCCAGGAGGCCGTCTTCAAGGCCGACGCCTACCCGGACCGCGCCTTCAAGGGGATCCTCGCCTGGATCTCTGCCCAAGTGGACCCCGAGAGCCGTACCGTCCTGGCCCGCATGGAGGTCAAGAACGTCAAGCGCCTCCTCAAGGCCAACCTCTTCGGGAAGGCCACCATTACCGTCCGGAAGGAGGACGCGGCCCTGGCCGTGCCCAAGGCCTCGGTCCAATGGGAGGGCTGCCATCACATCGTGTTCGTGCCCGAGGGAGAGGCCACCTTCCAGACCCGGAAGGTGGAGCTGGGTTGCGAGCGGGGGAGTGACTACGAAGTTGTTTCCGGTCTCCTGCCCGGGGAGAAGGTCGTGACCCAGGGAAGCTTCCTGCTCAAGACCGAGGTCTTGAAGGGCTCCATCGGTGCCGGCTGCTGCGGGAATGACTGAGATGGACTTCCTGACCCGGGTCATCGACGTCTCGCTCAAGCACCGTCTCCTGGTGCTGGTGCTCTCGGCCATCCTGGTCGTCGCGGGCGCCTTGGCCATCCAGAAGCTTCCCTTCGACGCCTTCCCGGACGTCTCGGACGTCCAGGTCCAGATCAATACCATGGCGCCCTCGCTCTCTCCGGTGGAGATCGAGCGCCAGATCACCACGCCCATCGAGCGGGGCCTGGGCGGCATCCCCGACGTCGAGCAGGTGCGTTCTCTGTCCAGGTTCGGGCTCTCCCAGGTCACCGTGGTCTTCCGGGACGCCACGCCCATCCCGAGGGCCCGGGCCCAGGTCCTGGAGAGGCTCCAATCGGTCGAGCTTCCGGCCGGTCTGGCTCGGCCCCAGCTGGGTCCCGTCGCCACAGGCCTGGGAGAGATCTACCACTACATCGTGACCGCCCCTGGAGGGGATCTCACGGAGGCCCGCACCCTGGAGGATTGGATCATCCGGCCCCAGCTCCTCTCCGTGAAGGGCATCGCCGAGGTGAACGGCTGGGGCGGCTTGGAGAAGCAGATCCACGTAGTGGTAAAGCCCGAGCGCCTGGCCAAGTACGGGATGACCCTCCAGGAGGTGGCCGAGGCCCTGGAGCGGGCCAACGCCAACGTCGGGGGCGGCGGCGTCGACCGTGGCGGGGAGCAGCACCTGCTTCAGGGGATCTCCCGGCCGTCCACCGTGGAGGAAGTCGGGGACATCGCGCTGCGTCCATCCCACGGGACCGCCGTCCGGATCCGGGACGTCGCCGACGTCGTCCAGGACCATGAGATCCGCCGCGGCGCCGTCACGGCGGACGGCAAGGGCGAGGCGGTCCTGGGACTGGGCTTCCTCCTGATGGGGGAAAACTCGGCCGAGGTCACGACGGCCCTCCGGGAACGGATGGAGGAGGTCCGCAAATCCCTTCCCAAGGGCGCTGAGGTGAAGGTGGTCTATGACCGCCGCGTTCTCGTGGACCACGTTCTGGGAACGGTCCGCAAGAACCTCCTCGAGGGGGCGATGCTGGTGGTCGCCATCCTCTTCCTCTTCCTGGGGGGGCTGAGGCCGGCCCTGATCGTGGCCATGGCCATTCCGATCTCCATGCTCTTCGCCGTCGACGGGATGCTCAGGATCGGGATCGCCGGGAGCCTGATGAGCCTGGGGGCCATCGACTTCGGGCTCATCGTGGACAGCTCCGTGGTCATGGTGGAGAACATCGTCCGCCACCTCTCCCGGGCGGACCGCTCCCGGCCCATCCAGGAGATCGTCCGGGAAGCCTGCGTCGAGGTCAGGCGGCCCACCCTCTTCGGTGAGCTGATCATCATGATCGTCTACCTGCCCATCCTGACCCTGGAGGGAGTGGAAGGGAAGCTCTTCAAGCCCATGGCGATGACGGTGATCCTGGCCCTGATCGGCTCCATGATCCTTTCCCTCACGCTGATGCCCGTCCTGGCCAGCCTGGGGCTCTCCAGGAAGTCGAGTCACGAGGAGCCCTTCCTGGCCCGCTGGGCCAAGCGCCTCTATGCCCCGGTCCTGCGCGGTGTGGTGGCCCGCCAGGTGCCGGTGCTCCTGGTGGCCCTGCTCTGTGTCGCCGGAGGCGTTTTCCTGGCCACCCGCCTGGGCTCGGTCTTCGTCCCCCGCCTGGACGAGGGCTCGGTGGTCATCAACACGATCCGCCTTGCCGGAGTCTCCTTGGACGAGTCCGTGCGCTACGGAACCCAGATCGAGAAGCTTCTTCTGGAGGAGTTCCCGGACGAGGTGAAGACGGTCTGGAGCCGGACGGGGACGGCCGAGGTGGCCACCGATCCCATGGGGCTGGAGGTCAGCGACGTGTTCGTCGGGTTGCACGACCGCGCCCGATGGATGAAGGCGAGGACCAAGGACGAGCTGGTCGAGAAGATGGACAAGGCCCTCTCCGTCATGCCGGGCATGCGCTACGCCTTCTCCCAGCCCATCGAGATGCGCATGA
>JAHFOU010000004.1:11331-14784 GCA_023261525.1 Planctomycetota bacterium
GCCGGGGTCCGCTCCGATGTCGGCGTGAAGCTCTTCGGACCGGACTTCGAGGTGCTGAAGGCCAAGTCGGCCGAGATCCGGGAGGTCCTGGAGGGCATCCCGGGCGCCTCGGACGTGTCGGTGGAGCAGATGACGGGCCAGCCTGTCCTGGAGGTGAAGCTGGACCACGGGAAGATCGCCCGCTACGGCCTCTCCTCGGCCGAGGTCCTGGATACGGTGGGGGCCATCGGCGGAAGGCGGGTGGGGGAGATCCTGGAGGATCAGAAGCGCTTCGGGTTGGTCATGAGACTGCCCGACGAATACCGCCAGGACCCCGACCTGGTGGCCAGGCTGCCCATCATTTCCTCCCACGGGGAGCGCATTCTCCTGGGGCAGGTGGCCCAGGTGAGCCGGACCGTGGGGCCCAACGTCGTGAACCGCGAATGGGGGGAGCGTCGTATCCTGGTCCAGGCCAACGTGCGGGGGAAGGACCTCGGGGGTTTCGTGAAGGAAGCCCAGCATCGCCTGGAGGAGAAGGTGGTGCCGTCCCTGCCGGTCAGCTACCACATCTCGTGGGGAGGGCAGTACGAGCACCTGATCCGGGCTTCCAAGCGGCTGACCCTCGTGGTGCCGATCGCGCTCCTGCTGATCCTGATCCTCCTCTTCGTGACCTATGGGACGCTCCGGGATTCCATCCGGGTCTTCACGGGAGTGCCCTTCTCGGCCGTGGGGGGGATCCTGGCCCTCCACCTGAGGGACATGCCCTTCTCGATCTCGGCGGGGATCGGATTCATCGCGCTCTCGGGGGTCTCGGTGCTTTCGGACATGGTCCTGGTGTCCTACATCCAGAAGCTGACCCGGGACGGCATCCCGCTTCAGGAGGCGGTGGTCCAGGCGGCCCTCCAGCGTTTGAGGCCGGTGCTCATGACGGCCCTGGTCGCCTCCCTGGGCTTCCTTCCGATGGCCTTCAATACGGGGATGGGGGCGGAGGTGCAGAGGCCGCTGGCGACGGTGGTGATCGGAGGGCTGGTATCCTCGACCCTGCTGACGCTGCTGGTCCTGCCGGTGCTGTACCTGAGGTTCAGCGGGAGGGAGCGGGAATAGGTGGATGGTGCCGGGGGAGGGAGTCGAACCCTCAAGGCCTTGCGGCCAGCGGATTTTGAGACCGCCGCGTATGCCAGTTCCGCCACCCCGGCGTCATTGCAGTATAAGGACTTACAGAAATCACCTCAAACCGCCTTCTTCTCTTGTGCCACATATGTGCCATCCTCTTTCGGAAAGAGCGTCCCGTCAGCCATTTTTCGGGCCATCTGATCCACCCCGGCGTGGAGGTGTTCCGGTGCTAGGTGAGCGTAGCGCAAGGTCATGGCCATGCTCCTGTGCCCGAGGATCTCGCGCAAGGTATTCAAGTCCCCGCCCGCCATCACGAAGTAGCTAGCGAAGGTGTGCCGCAGGTCATGGAAGCGGAAGTTCTCGACCTTGGCCCGGTCCAGGGCCGAATCCCAGGAGGTCGAGATGTTGGTGAATGGGTTTCCGTCATGGCCTGTCCAGAGGTAGGGACAGCCGACCTGGCGGGGGACTTCCCGGAGGTGGGTGATCAGGGGCTGAGGCATGGGGACGAACCGGGGATGCCCGTTCTTCGTCTGGCGGACGGCGATCTGGCGGCGGGAGAAATCGAGGTCCGCCCACTTGAGGTTGAGGATTTCGCTGAGCCGCATCCCCGTGTTGAGGGCCACCATGACCATGTCCAGGAGGTATCCATGGCATTCCGACAGTAGCGCCCCGCGCTCCTCGTTGGTCAGGTAGCGAATCCGAGTGTTGTTCTCCCGGAGGAGTTTGACGCGGCGAAGGGGGTTGTCCGAAGCGTAGTTCCACTCGACTGCCTTGGAAAACATGCGCTTGAACGTCGCTACATCCCGGTTGACAGTGGCAGGTTTTCTCATCAGAAGGCGCTCACTCTGGAACTTTTCTACGGCCTCCGTTGTTACGGCGGCGAGGGGGAGTTTCCCGAAGCGGGGGAGGAGCGCCTTCCAGCTGATCTTGTAGCGTAGAGCCGTCTTGGGGCGCTTGTGGGTGTAGGCCCACACCTGGAATCGGTCCCAGAGTTGCTGGACGGTCATGTCCGCTGTGGCCGGCTTGAGCCCTGCCTTTTCCTGGGCCACTTCGTCCAGTCGCTTTCCGAGCACCAGCTTGGCGAGGGTCTTGGTCCTGGCGGCCTTCTCCCGGCACCGGATGCCGTGGGTATCGAGGTAATCCATGATCCACCAGCCCGTCCGCTTGTCATGGTAGACGCGCACGGATTACCTCCTCTTGGTTCGGGGTTTCTTTGGGGCAGGTGTAGCCCCTTTGCTCTGGAGGTCCCGAAGGACGAGGGCTTCCAGGTAGTTGGAAAGGCTCCGGTGCTCCGCCTCGGCGAGTCGTTTGCCAACCTCCCGGATTTTGGGGTCTATGGTGAGCGTGATGCGGACCCGTGGAGACATGCTTGTAGTATATGTATGAAGTAAGCATTGAGTCAACGATGGCTCCCCGGCTCAAGTTCCTTGAGAGGGGCTACGCGGCTTCGTTCGATCCAGTCTTTCAATTCGGATGGGTTGAACAGGAGGCGTCGGCCAAGGCGGCGAAAGGGAATCTCCCTGCGGGCGACAAGACCGTAAAGGCCCTTGCGGCTGGTTGCTAGGAAGATCGCGGCCTCCTGCACTCCGAGGTAGCCAAGAGGTTGGGCGGGGGGTGGCAGGTTCATGCCACACCCCCGGCATTCTCCTGAATGGGCGGATCATTCTCGCCAGGCCTCCCTAAGGCCGCCAATGAAGTGCTAAGATCGCCATCCTCGGGGGATGGCATTCTTAGGGCAGGGGTGGCGGTCTTAGGTGGGGACGGAGGGGGTACCAGCTCCCATACCCATTTCCCCGTCTTCCCGAAGCCGGTCTTCCTGGCCTTTACCCCGGCCAGGGATTTTGCCCTCTCCAGGGTCCTCTCGCTGATCCCAGCCGCTCGGCCCTGCCTCTTCACCTCATCCCCAGGGATCGCTTCGGAGGCCAAGCAATCCCGGAGAAACCCCACAGCCTCCTCCGTGGCGTCCCGGCTCTCCCCGTCCAACGGATTGACCAGGAGGGATGCGGGGGTATGCTGGCTTTCACCGTCCCAGGCGACCCGGATGGCCCCCTCCTGCGTCCCCTGGATGTGGAAGGCCAAGGCAGGGGCAGGCGGCCCCAGGTTGGACTTGATGCTGGCCAGGACCCTTTGCTCTGGGTTGTCAGGGTCCTTTGCCACCAGGAGGCCGGACCGGGCCGCTCCGATGATGCCGATGGAGCCCCCGCCTCTGTACATCACCTTCCCGCCCAGGGCTTTATTCAGATGGCGAATGATGAGGATGGCCACACCCAACCGCTCAGCCAGTTCCGCCAGCGGGGCCATAGCGCGGCGAACGTGCTGATCCTTGTAGGGATCGACCTTCTCGCCCAGGTAGGCCATGAG
>JAHFOU010000004.1:14794-21370 GCA_023261525.1 Planctomycetota bacterium
GGGGATCGATGATGACCAGGATTGCGCCGACATGGAGCACGGCCTTTTCGATGGCCGACACATCATCCGGGATCGAAGGCAGACGTTCGCCTTCGGTGCCCTTCATGTTCAACAGGACGATGCGGCTCAGGTCCGCCCCTGCGGCCTCCAGATTCGGGCGGATAGTGTCTCCTGGCCCGTCCTCCGCGCTGAGAATGACCACTCCGCCGGTAGGAGCGGGAGTCAAGTCGGGCATGGGGGACCCGGTGCTGACTCGGGCGGCCAGGTCCAGAGCCACGGTGCTCTTCCCCTGCTCCGGGTCTCCGTCCAGGATGGTCAGCTTCCTGCAAGGGATACGGCCCGGCCAGAGCCATGTGACGTGCCCGGCCTGGACCTCAGATAGCGGGACGATGTTTGGATGCCATATCCCTGGGGCACCCTTTTCCTCACGGTCTAGCTCCTGGTTCCGGGCATCGCACCGGTGCCTGGCCTGATCGAGGATCTCCGCCACCTTCCCGCCGTTCTGGACCTCGGAGATGGTCTGGCGGGCATCCAGGAGCACCCCCCGCAGGACGGCCTTCTCCTTGACGATGCGGGCGTAGTGCCCTGCCTGGGCTGAGCTTCCGACGGCTCCCATGAGATCAGCCAGGACGGCCTCGCCGCCTACCTCCTCGGTGAGGCCGCGTCGCGCCATCTCATCCCGGACCAGGACCGGGTCCACGGACCCGTGCACGGAGTGGAGTTCGACCAGGATGGCAAACAGGTATCGGTGGGAGGTCCGGTAGAACGCGGCGGCGTTCAGGACCTGAGTGGCCACCGGGACGGCCTTGGCGTCCAGGAGCATGGCCCCCAGGAGAGCTTGCTCGGCCTCCAGAGAATGGGGGGAGATCGTGAGTGCTTCGTTCTGCGTCATGCCGCCTCCTGCAAAAACGCCCCGTCAGGGCGGCACCTGACGGGGCAACAAACCGTGCCAGGTGGTGGACCTGAGCGCGGCTGTTTCAAATAGGAAGGCCCTCGGACTGTCGAGGGCTGATCCACCACAGGGAAGTGCCGCTCCCTAAAGAAAGCGAGGGAAGCGACAGAGTTCGGTCAATAGTGGTCGAAGCTGGTCAATGCTTGTCGATCTTGGCGCGACCAAGATCGGAGCGACGCTTCTGCTCAGACATGCCCAATTTATCGTCGGTCCTGACGTTGTCCCTCCCCCACGGCCTAGCCCCGGCAAGGGACTGCTTATGCGACTTTCGGCGTTCATCCACCACACGGAGGCGACCCTCCATATCTGCTTGCCAGGAGATCAGCTCGACCTCGAATACCTGGGGTGGGATTCCAGTTCCCATAGTCCTAATCGGTCCGCCTTGGGAATTGTTCATCCGTTTCAACCGCCGCCAAGCGCCGTAAGGAAGCTCAAGAGCCTTGCAGATGTCCTTCCAGCCATGGAGGAGTTTTCGGGGGCGCATGTTAGCAGGAGAGGGCGCAGTCTTTCTGGCGGGGGCGTTGGTATCTCGGTCCTCGGCCTTTTTGAGGGGCCCCAGGATCACTCCGTACTTCGCCCATATGGCTTTGTTCCAGGTAGAGTCAGGCACTCTCCGCCTCCAAGAGCCCTCGTGGAACAGAAAAGGGCAGGTCCAGCGAGGTGGCCGGACTCTTCGGGAGCGATCCTAGCCCGGCAGAGATTCTATCCGCTGGCGTTCCTCGGTTCTACCTGCCGTGTCCGGTACTCGGCGATGGTTTCCATGACGGCCCAAAGACACTCGCGAGATCGGGCGTCACAACGTTTGAGAACGCTTGCGATCTTCCGTCCATCGATGGCGATGGCCCCATTAGCCTTCCGGCCCTGTGGTAGGAACAACTCGAAGGGCTCTACGGAGAGGGCGCGGGCGATGCGGTCCACCGTGTCGAGCCGCGGCGTCCTCACGCCCCGCTCGACATCACTGATCCGCTTCTGGCTGATGCCTCCTGAACGTTTCCCAAGCTCGGTCTGATTCCATTCCCGAGCCTCCCGGAACTGGGAAATCCGCTTGCCAACCTGGGCGGCAAGGGGATACGGCTTCTTCGTCGACATCATCAGATTCTAGGGGCATCGGAGAAACGATCTAATCCCTATGAAAGGGGTGAAACAGTATAGAACACCCCTTTCTGGGGGTATAAGATCCGTCCCCATCACAGAGGCATGGCCGCGTGGCCTAGAGGAGCTAGTATGGACCAGGCATCGGCTTCCGTAACCAAGGCACCGAAGGGCCTGGCAATCTCTAGCCTGGTCTGCGGATTGCTCTTCTGCGTCCCGCTCGTCGGTCAGGCGGCCCTGGTCCTGGGGATCATGGCTCTGAGCAAGAAGGGGCAGGGCGGAAGGGGTATGGCCATCGCCGGCACCGTCCTTGGTGCCGTGGGAACGATCTTTGCGATCATCCTCATCGCGACGTCTCTCAACCGGATTTCAAACACTCGTGCGCGTTCAAGCGGCTCAGCATCGTTGCCCATCAACGGACGGCCAGCAAAGCCATCTCCACCGGTTCAGCCCCCAAAACCTGTTGTGCCTGAGATCCGCATCTGTGCTCACAGCGGACTGATCGCTCTCACGGAGCCAGCTGAGAGCGCCGAGCCCGCCATGGGGGACTTCGTGGGGGTGAAGAGGGAGGCCCGGCTCTATGTCCTTGAGCATCGGGATGGGTGGGTTCGGTTCAGGCTGACCCCCGAGGACAAGGGCTTGGCCGCTTGGTTACCTGAAACGCAGATCCTCACCCTCGCGCAATGGAAGGCAGAAGAAGCGAAGCGGGCGGCAGAAGTAGCAAAGCAGGCTGAGGCCCAGGCACGGGCTAAGCTCGAACAGGATGTGCAGTTCCTCAAGGACAAGGGGGTGCTGAAACGGTTCAATCCCGAGATGAACGAAGCCTTTATCGAGCCTCTGATATGGAACGGGTTGGAGATCAATGTGAAGGAGAACATCTCGCGCACTCTGGCCACGTACTGCGGGAAGACCAAAGGGCGGAGCGAATGGGTGGAGATCAAGGATGCCTATTCGGGCAAGCGCCTCGCCAAGTACGGAGCCTGGGGATTCAAGGTCGATTGAGAGGAGGAAACCATGTTAGATCTGAAAGCATGGCTCAGTGCGATCGCTCTTGTGGGCGCTTGCCTGTGCGGGTGCGCCAGCTCCGCCGACACGAAGAAGGACATGGACCTTCTCCAGGAGAGCCTGGGGATAATGAAAGGGTGGAGCGCGTCAGCACAGGGACTCTTGGATGAACTGAAGGAGATTGAGTCCAAAAATAGCAACCTAAAGGAAGAGCATCTGGACCGCTGGAACTGGCTTCTGAAACAGGCACTCAAGGGCAAGGATATCGTAGAGGAAACACAGCGTTCAGGTGCCACATGGTCTGCCGCCTTTGCGAGGGCACACGCCGCGAGGATGATCTCGCTGTTTCAGGATGTAGAGGCGAAACGATTGGAGGAGGACTGGCAGAAAGAGAATGGGCGCTCAGGCAATTTGTGGGGTGTTGTGGCAACCCGCGCCACCATCCTGAAGCCACGTATCGATTTTGTCACCCAGCACCCCGATCTAGAGGAAGAAACAGCACTTCTCCTCGTTCGAGGAAGCGTCAAAATCGGGATGTCCGAAGAGTACGCCC
Source organism: Planctomycetota bacterium (assembly GCA_023261525.1). GTDB lineage: Bacteria > Planctomycetota > SBBH01 > JAHFOU01 > JAHFOU01 > JAHFOU01. The sequence continues at coordinate 18,397 of JAHFOU010000004.1, forward strand.
GGATCAGTTGGGGCAATCCAAACGACATCAACAAGACCATCACCGCCGGCAACGTTCGGGAACAGTGGATTTATTCCGGCGGGAGCTATCTCTACTTCGATAATGGGAAGCTGACCTTGATCCAGAATTGAAGGCTCCAACGCCACTCATCAAAGCACCGTCAAGAGGGTGTCGTCAGGAGCAACTTGGAGGACAGGCGCTGGCCTTTTTCTTGGCTTCCAAGCGGGCCCGCTCAAAGGCGATCACCCGCTCGGCCTTGTCTAGGGCCTCCTCGTCCGTCATTTCGGGCTCCACCGGGATGTGGGGTTTCTCTTCGGCAGGCGAGATTTTCGTAGGAGCCCAGTCCCCCTTGATGTCGATCAGGATTGCCATGGCCCGATGACTCCCGTCCATGGCGGCCTTCACCAGCCTACGCACCAAAATGCTCTGCTTGTCATCTCCCTTCGTTCCGAATCTCTCCATGAGGATGTGGGCAAGGTCGTCGGCAATGGGTCGCCCCTTTGGCCGCCCGGAGGGATTGCCTGACTGACCAGGGCGATAACGGTACTTCTTCGGAGGAGGGGGTGCACCGTTCCTTGGGCTGTGCCCTGGTGGGATGAGCCTGTTTTCGAGGCTGTTACCAGCCTTGCGTCTCTTGTCCATCGCCAGCCTCCTCATAGTTTCGATTGGGAGAACCTCTCTAGTCTGCCCGCAGGGCATTGCCATGTCCTACCTGCCCATTGGGCGTGATCCAAGGGTTCAGTGAGCCTCCAAATGCCAGGACTGCCCTCCGTGCGCCCTGGGGCGGATTCAGCCAGAGGCTATTCATGTGCCACCGGTGTGCCATACCTCAACGAAAAGGGGGAGAGGTGAAGGGAAGCGGGGGGAATGGCGTTCCGCCCTAACCTGAATGCCAGCGGCGCTCTGGGTTCGCCGGAGGAATCAGGGGGAAAACGTGGATTAGACTTTTGAGACCGCCGCGTATGCCAGTTCCGCCACCCCGGCCGGAGCGGCGGGGATTATAGCTCAGGTCATCTCGAGGAACTTCTGCTCCAGCGTCCTGCCCCGCCGCACCCCGGCGATGCGCGCACCGGCGTCCAGCAGGGCGCGGGCCGCCGCCCCGATGACCTCCTCGGCCTGGCGCCCGGGAAGGGGCGTGAAGGAGATGCGGACCACCCGGCGCGCCTCATCCCAGGCCACCTGATCCTCCGGCAGGGCCCGGCGCACCGACTCGACGGGAGCCGGACCCTGGCCGAGGGCGATCTCCACCTCCTCGCCCTTTCCGGTCAGTGTCTCCGTGGGGCCGGCCGCGATGGAGACCCCGCGGGAGAGGAAGGCGACGTGGTCGCAGAGCATCTCGAGCTCGTGCAGGTTGTGCGAGGAGACCACCACCGTCCGCCCCTCGGCGCGGATCCCGCGCAGGAGCTCGCGCAGCTCATGGACGTTGCGGGGGTCCAGGCCGCTGGTGGGCTCGTCGAGGAGGACCAGCTCCGGCGTTCCGAGCAGGGCCTGGCCCACCGCCAGCCGGCGGAGCATGCCGTGGGAGAGGGCCTTGACCCGGGAGGCGGCGCGGTCGGAAAGGCCGACCTCGGCCAGCACCCGTTCGGCCTGGCGCCGGGCTTCCGCGGCCGTCATGCCCTGGAGCCTGGCGAAGTAGACGAGGTGCTCCAGGCATCGCGTCTCGCGCCCGAGGGCCGCGTCCTGGGGCGAGGCACCGACGCGGCCTTTCAGGCGCGCCGGGTCGAAGCCGGGTTCCCCCAGGATCTCGATCCCGCCCGCGTCGGGCTTGAGGAAGCCGCAGGCGATGGAGAACGCCGTCGTCTTCCCCGCGCCGTTGGGGCCGATGAGGCCGAAGAAGGAGCCCCGCGGGATCTCCAGGGTGAGCCCCGCCAGGGCTTCGGTCTTCCCGAAGCGCTTGCGCACGTCCGTGAAGCGGAGGGCGGCGTCGGGCATCAGACGTCCCGGCGCCTCAGCAGGGCATACCCGGCGCCGAAATACAGCAGGCTGAGGCCCAGGCAGGTGGCGGCATCGGTCCAGAACGGGGTCCCCCGGGGGTACTCCAGGCCTCCGGCATGCCCGAAGGGGGTCAGGAAGGAGGCCAGCTTCCAGAGGCCTGCGCTCACCGGGCCCCGTTGCAGGAAGGACCAGCCGGAGAGGGCGGACAGGATGGCCAGGACGACGGCGCCTCCGAGCGAGAGGATGCGGGACAGGTTGGCGCTGGCCGTGGCCATGGAGGCGAACAGGGCCCAGGCCAGGAAGGGCAGGTTGTGCAGGAGGATCAGGGGCCAGTAGCACAGCATCCCACGGGCGATCCCGCCCGCCTCGACGCCCCCCAGGAGCTTCCAGGACACGGCGTAGTAGGCCAGCGCCGCGGCCGCCGCGGCCCCGGCCAGGATGACCGCCTGCCCGGCCATCTTCCCGAGGGCATAGGGGAGGCGCCCTGTGCGCAGGAGGCTGTACCGGATGCCCCGGGAGGACACTTCGGAGGCGATGGTCTCCGCGGACAGGAAGAGGACCAGCCAGGGCATGAAGCCGAGGGAAGCCCAGGCGTAGAAGAACACGATGGGGGGCAGGGAGAGGAAGTACTCGGCCTTGGCCGGGTCGTGGACGAAGCGCTGGATCAGGTTGCGGTAGAGGGGGGAGCTGCGGTCGATCTTGACGGAAACACCCGGGACGACCGAAGAGGCCTCCTGTTCGATGCGCTGGACGGCCTTCGTGAAGCCCCAGGCCCCGAGGGAGCCCGCGCCCAGGAAGAGCAGGAGCATGACGAGAAGCAGTTTGCTCCGCACCGCCTCCGCGATCTCGAAGCGGGCCACCAGGGTGGTGTCCCGGAGGAAGGAGGGCGTCAAGGGGCCCGCAGGGCCAGGGGCGGGCCCAGGACCTCATGCAGGATCAGGCCCCGCCTCAGGTCGTCGCGGTGGCCGAGGAGGGCAGAAAGGACGGAAACGCCGGAAGACGTGACCCGGGCGGCCGCCTCCCCGGCCCGGGCATGGGA
>JAHFOU010000181.1 GCA_023261525.1 Planctomycetota bacterium
GCCAGGACCCGCCCGACGTGGATGCGTTCCACCTCCTGCAGGGTCACCAGGGGGCTGTCGGCCAGGGTCACGGAGACCGTGCCGGTCCCGCCGCCGCGGCGGATGTCGGAGGGGATGTCGTCGAGCTCCAGGACGGGCTTCTCGGAGAGGACCACCATGCGCTCCAGGCAGTTCTTGAGCTCGCGCACGTTGCCCGGCCAGGCGTGGGCGGACAGCACGGCCAGGGCCTCGGGGGCGATGGACTTGGACGGCTTGCGGCAGGAGGCCGAGAAGCGCGCCGCGTAGTGGGCCGCCAGCAGGGGCACGTCCTCGCGCCGCTCCCGCAAGGAGGGCACGGCGATCCTCAGGACATTGAGGCGGTAGTAGAGGTCGCGGCGGAAGCGGCTGGAAGAGCCCTCCAGGTCCCGGTTGGTGGCCGCCACGATGCGCACGTCCACCGTGCGGTCCCGGGTGTCCCCGAGGCGGCGCACCTGGCCGTCCTCCAGGACCCTCAGGAGCTTGGTCTGGCAGGATTCCGGAAGGTCCCCGATCTCATCCAGGAAGAGGGTGCCGCCGTCGGCCAGCTCGAAGCGTCCGGGCTTGTCGTCCTGGGCCCCAGTGAAGGCCCCACGCTGGTGGCCGAAGAGCTCGCTCTCGAACAGGGTCTCGGTGAGCACCGCACAGTTGACCACCTCGAAGGGCGCCTGGGCCCGCGTGCTCTGGCGGTGGATGGCCCGGGCCACCAGCTCCTTGCCGGCCCCGCTCTCCCCGGTGATGAGGACGGGCGCCTGGGTGGGCGCGGCCTTCTCGATCAGGGCGAGGACCTCGCGCATCGCGGGGCTGGCGCCGACCAGGTCGTGGCGGGAGGAGATCTGGCGCTCCAGGGCCGCGCGGCCGGCGGCCAGCTCCGCGAGGCGCTGGACCTGGACCGAGCGGGTCGCCAGGGCGATGGCGAAGGCGATGGCCAGCTCCAGGTCGGCATGCGCGAAGGCGGGGGCCTGGCCCAGGCGGTCGGCGTAGAGGGCGCCCAGCACGACCTCGCCGTGGCGCACCGGCACGCAGAGCACGCTGGAGACCGAGGCCCCGGCCAGGCTCTCGCTGGCGGCGAAGCGCCGGTCCGCCCCGGGAGCCCGGCAGAGCACGGAGTCCCCCTTCTGGCGCACGTAGGCGACCACGGAATTGGAGACGGGGGCCTTGAGGAGGGCGGAGGAGACGCCGGCGGCGGGCGGACGGAAGGGCTCCCAGATCCCCTCGCGGCCCACGGGCCTCAGCACGAAGCCGCGGTCCGCCCCCAGGGCGGAGGCCAGGGAGGAGGAGGCCCCCTCCCAGAGGGCCTCGAGGGAGGGCGCCTCGGCGGCGCGCCGGGCGAAGTCGAAGAGGGCCAGGAGGCGGGCATTGGAGCGGGCGACCTGCTCGGGCGCGTCCGGGGCGTCGGCCCTGAGGAAGTCCAGGCTCTGGCGGGTGATGGCCTCGGTGACGGCGGGCTCCTCGGCCAGGCCCTGGGCGGTGGCGGGCTCATCGGCCGACATCGCGCAGCGCAGGACGGTGCCCCCGACCTGGAGGCGGTCCCCGTCCTTCAGCTCGTGGCGCTGGACTTTCTGGCCGTTGACGAAGGTGCCGTTGCGGCTGCCCAGGTCCAGGACCACCCACTGGCCGCCCTCCAGGGTGATGGAGACGTGCTTGCGGGAGACGCCGACCTCCTTGAGGACGACGGCGTTGCCGTCCACGCGGCCGATGGTGCCCCCGCTGGGCCAGGGCAGGGCCATGCCCTTGAGCGGGCCCTCGTCGGCGCAGAGGGTGAGGGCGGGGGTCATACCGCTACGCCCTCTCGAACGGCAGGAACAGCCGCTGCCACTCCTGCTGGGCGAAGCGGTCCGTCATCCCGGCCACATAGTCGGACACCCCGCGGTGCAGGCCCTCCCGCTCGGCCCAGGCCTGGAACTCCGGCGGCAGTTCCTCCGGATGGCGCACGTACTCCTCGAAGAGCTCCGTGAGGATGCGCCGGGCCTTGGTGGCCATGCGGGCCACCCGGTAGTGGCGGTAGAAGCGCTGGAAGAGGAACTTCTGCAGGGCCGCCTTCTTCTTTTCCATCTCCGGACTGAAGCCCACCAAAGGCTTCTTCGCGGCACGGACATCTTCGAGGTCCTTCACCTTGGCGGCCTTGAGGCGCCGGGTGGTCTCCTCCAGCAGGTCCCCGACCTCCCGGTTGATCAGGAACAGGATGGCCGGGGCCCTCGTCTCCTTCGGGCCGAGGTCGGGGTGCCTGGCCTTCACGGCGTCCCGGGCCTCCCGCCAGAGCGCCACCTCCTCGAGCTGGTCCTCCGTGAGGATGCCCGACTTCAGCCCGTCGTCCAGGTCGTGGTTGTCGTAGGCGATGGAGTCGGCGATATCCACCACCTGGCTCTCCAGGAGAGGGGCCTGGAGCTTCCCGAAGCCGGATTTGTCGCGGACCTTGGAGTGCTGGATCATGGATTCCCGGGTCTCGTACGTAAGGTTGAGGCCGGGGAAGCCCGGGTAGCGGTGCTCCAGGAGGTCCACGATGCGCAGAGCCTGGATGTTGTGCTCGAAGCCCCCGTGGTCCTTCATGAGGTCCCTGAGGGCGTCCTCACCCGAATGCCCGAACGGCGTGTGGCCCATGTCGTGGGAGAGGGCCACCGCCTCGCAGAGGTCCTCGTTGAGCCCCAGGGCCCGGGCGATGGTCCGGGAGATCTGGGCGGCCTCCATCGAGTGGGTGAGGCGGGTGCGGTAGTAGTCGCCCTCGTGGTTCACGAAGACCTGGGTCTTGTACTCCAGGCGGCGGAAGGCCGTGCAATGGACCACGCGGTCCCGGTCCCGCTGGAAGGCGGTCCGGTAGGAGTGCTCGGCCTCGGCGTGGGCGCGGCCCCGGCTCAGCCCGCTCTTGGCCGCCCACCGGGCCAGGGTGGCCTCCTCGCGGGCCTCCAGATCCGGGCGCGTGACCGTCACGAGAGCCTCCGGGCCTTGCGCAGGAGGAGCCAGAGCTGGTCCAGGTCCTGGGAGATCACCCGGGTCCCGGAGACCGTGGTGAAGGAGTTGGTGTCCGAGCCCCAGCGCGGCACGATGTGGAGATGGAGATGGGTCTCCAGCCCCGCGCCGCCCGCCCGGCCCAGGTTCATGCCCAGGTTCCAGCCGTCGGGGGAGAGGACCCTCCCCAGGGCCTTGACGTAGGCCTGGGCCATCGCGGTCATGGCGGCCAGCTCAGAGGGCCTCAGGCCCCCGAATTCGGCCGTATGCCGGTTCGGGATGATCATGAGGTGGCCGTTGTTGTAGGGATACTTGTTCAGGATGCAGGAGACCTGGCGTCCGCGCTCCACCAGGTGGACCGCGCGGTCATCGCGCCCCCTCAAGGCCGCGCAGAGGAAGCAGGTGGGCCGGCGGCCCGCGGCCCGGGAGCGCTTGAGGCCCCTCAGGTAGCCCATCCTCCAGGGTGCCCAGAGTACCCCGGTCCCCTCCGCCGGATTGCTCATGGACGGCATCCTATCCGAAGGCAGGATTGAAAGCACCGGGCCCTCTCCCGCACAATCCCCCCCATGCGCCCCCGGGACATCGCCGTCGCCGCCATCCTGGCCTGCCTGGGCCTGGCGCTCTACCTGGGCCTGGCGAGGCCCGAGTTCATCCGGAGCCTCCACGGCACCCTGCACGATGAGCCGACGGACGAAACCGTCCGCGTGGAGACCCTGCCGTCCCTGCCCTCCCTCCTCAAGATCGTGAAGGTCGGGGACGTCCAGGTCGGCCCCTCGGGCCGCTTCCGCGCCGAGCTCACGGAGATCCGCACCCGCAAGGCCCCCGAGCTTCCCCTGGAGCGCGGACGCCTGGACGAGGAGGTGAGGACCGTCCTCTTCCGCATCACCGCCAAACGGGGCCCGGACGGCCTGCTGCGCTTCGGGAGCTCCGTGATCAAGCCCGGCAACCGCCTGCGCTTCGACACCACCGCCTACGGCCTGGAGGTCCTCATCCTCTCCGTGGAAGCGGAGCGGGGGCGCTAGCCTGGGCACGGCCACCGCGGCCCTCCTGCTGGCCTTCGTCCTGTCCCCCAAGGTCAGCCTGCTGGGGATCCCCCTGAGGGCCGACGACCTCCTGCTCCTCCTCCTGGCCGGGGCCTTCCTGGTCCGGAAGGGCTGGAGGCGCCTGGAATCCTCCCCCGTGGACGGGGCCCTTCTCCTCCTGGCGCTCTGCGCCTGCCTGTCGCTCTGCGCCGGCGCCCTCCAGGGGACCCTGCCCGGACTCGGGATGCCCCTGGCCACGATGGGCAAGCAGGGCGAGTACCTGGCCGGCTTCCTGGTCGCCCGGGCGTCCGGCGGGTCCCTGGAGCGCACCGCGCGGCTGGCCTGGCGGACCTCCGCCTGGCTGGGCGTGGTGGCCCTGGCCGAGCGCGGGGTCATGGCCTGGGTGGGGGACGAGGCGGACGACGGGGTGAGGGTCTTCTCCAACGCCATCTGGCCCGACCAGACCAACCACCTGGCCGGCTTCATGGCCTTCGGCGCCGTCCTGGGCCTGGCCCTGGCACCCCGGGAAGGCTCCCGCCTTGCCTTCCTGGGCTGGCTTGCCGGGGAGGGCCTCATCCTCCTGGGGATCCTGGCCACGGGCTCCCGCGGGGCCTTCCTGGCCGTGGTGGCCGCCGCGGCCGTATTCGCCGTGATGCGTCGGACCTGGAAACCCCTGGCCCTGGGCCTCCTCGTCCTGGCCGCCGGGGCGTCCACCCGGGATCGCGGCGGGCTTCTCCACGAATACAAGGCCTACCTCGTTTCGGAGGGGTTCGCGGAGGCCGGGGCCCCCAGGCTTCCCGAGACCGAGCGCAACCGGCTGGAGGTCTGGACCGCCCTGCGCGCCGACGTCCTGCGCTTCCCCCTGCTCGGGACGGGCCCGGGCTCCCGCAACCGGGTCTTCTACGAGAGCCAGTGGGTGATGACCCTGGCCGAGACGGGCGTCCTCGGCCTGGCCGCCCTCCTCCTGGTGCTGATCACCCTCGGGCGCACGGCCCTGGGCGTCGGAGGCCCCTGGGGCGCGGTCTTCCTCGGCCTCCTGGCCTGCGTGGCGGTCCAGGGCCTGGTGACCGAGAGCCTCCTCGTCACCCGCATCGCGGGGCCCTTCTGGCTCCTCTGGGGGGCCTTCCTGGGCGGGCGGGCGGAAATCCCGAGATAAGCCTTGCATTGAGACTCGATCTCAATAGACTCTCCGGAAGAGAGACTGAGACTCAGTCTCAATATAGACACATCCGGAGAGCCTTCCCCATGTCCCCCTTCCGAAACGCCCTGTTCCTGATCCTCCT
>JAHFOU010000182.1 GCA_023261525.1 Planctomycetota bacterium
GGCTTGCCCCGACGTTCCTTGTCAAGGACGCGCACGTTCGGATGCGTCGTGGAGCGGTAGATGGCGTGGACCGGCATGGTGGGCAGGCGGACCCGGGTGGTCTCCGGCACCGCCATGAGGGAGAACGCCGTCTTCAGGACCTCGAGGGTCCCATCCGTGGAACCGTCGTTGATCACGATGACCTCGTACTCAGGGTAGTCCAGGCCCAGGGAGGATCGGACGGTCATCTCGATATGCGCCTGCTCGTTGAAGGCCGGGATCAGGATGCTGACCGGAGGCTCGAAACCGGAGGGAGGGCGCGGCAGGGAATCCAGGCTGTGGTCGCGCATGTAGCGCCAGATGGACTGGATGGCGACGACGTTCAGCATCATGTAGACGGCGCTGACGCCGAGGAAATAGGACGTCCAGAAGTAGGGCATGACCTTCAGCAGGGTCTGCATCAGAGCGTCATCCCCTGCTCGGAGGCCGCCTGACGCAGGATGTCCCTGGCGAAGGGGTCCTTCTCGGCCTCCTGCAGCTTGCGCAGCCGCCCGATCTCCATGGACTTGAGCCCCGTGACCGCCTGGGCGGCACGGTAACGGACCCACCACTGGGGGTCCCGGAGCATCCCCACGAGCCTCTCCTCGTCCTCGGCCTCCCCCAGGCTCCCGAGGGCGTTGACCGCCTGAAGCCTGACGACCCAACCCGGATGCGCCAGGAAGCCTCGGACAGCTTCCAAATCGCCCCGCTCCCCAAGATGCGCAATGACCTGCAGGGATGCCGCGATCCACTCGGGATCGACCGACTCCCGGAGGATCCGGCGCAGGGCCGCCAGGGCCGTGGCGGGATCGGAGAATTCGAGGTAGTGGATGAGGCGAAGCGCCTGCTCCGGGGACGCCGTCGCCATGACCGCGGTCAAGGGCTCCGCCACGGCCTGAGGACCCGCCTCCCGGAGCAATCCGGCCACCCGATCCTCGGGCCAATCGGTGCGGGCCGCGATCAGGGGCGCCAGGACGGGCATGGCCACGGCAGGATCGATCTGGACCGCGGCCCGGCCGGCGGCCAGGGACAAGAAAGGGTTGTCGGCGCGGACGGTCCTGAGCAGGGTCTCCAGGGCCGCAGGCTCCCGGAGGTTGCCCAGGGTGACGATGGCCAGGAGGCGTTCCCGGACCCATCCGCGCTCCAGCAGCTGGAGCGCGGCCTTGTCCAAGCCGGCGGCCCGGGCGAGAAGCGCCATCCCCCCCTGCATCTTCCCCTGGGCGGCCTCGACATCGTGATTCCACAGGGCGAGCAGGGCGGGCATGTCCTGCCGATGGAACTCGGGCAGGATCACGGGGTGCCCCAGCGCCGACTCCGACAAGACCGGACGCCAACGGAGCACGAGGAGGTTCCGGCGTCGCTCCTGCCTGCCCTGGGAGAAGCGCATGAACAGCACCACCAGGAGGACCCCGAAGGAAAGGAGCAGCACCAGGAACCCGATGCGCAGGAAAAGCTGGGAGGCAGACTCGACATCCGGGAAGAGGTTCGGGAGGCTCATGGAAACCGACACTATCCCAACCGTGAACCGTGGAGTAAAGAGGGGCCTTCTTGACCCGAACTGGCCGACCTGTCACCCTGTGTCGCGTTGAAACCCGGCCTCCTCCTTCTCCTGTGCCTGATGCTCCTGGCTCCCGCCCTGGCCGCGGAGCCTCCAGCGGCCGAGCCCTCCCTGGAGGCAAGGGCGGAGCAGGCCTACCAGGCGCGACGCCTCCTCGAGGCGATCTCCCTCTACCGGGAACTGCTCCAGGAGAAGCCGGAAGATCTCTCGCTCCAGCTCCGGCTGGCACAACTGTACCGCTGGGCCGAACAGCCGGCCAAAGCCCAGGGGGTCTACCAGTCCGTGCTGACGCGGCATCCGGAGAACCCCGAGGCCCGTGCCGGGCTGGCCTTCTGCCAGGCCGCGCAAGGCGACCTCCGGGCCGCCCAGGCGGCGTATGAGGCGATGCGGGCCGACGATCCCCGGAACGCGGACGTCCTCCTGGGCCTGGGACGGATCTACCTCCGAAACGGGGACTGGCCCCGCGCCCGGGAGGCCCTGGATCAAGGCCTAGCTCTCAACCCGGACTACCGGGACCTGCGCGAGGCGCGCCGGTCCCTGGATTGGCGCTGCCGACCTCAGCTTGAGGTTCGCGCCACCCTTCATGAAGAGACGGAGCAGGACCGGTCGACCCACCGGGACATCGTGGGCTACCGGCAAACGGACCTGGAGACCGGATTCTCCATGCCCTGGGCCTCTCGCCAGACCACCGAGATCGACTGGCGCCTGAGCCGGCGCAACGAGGAGAATTTCGCGGCCCACCAGGACAACTATGACGTCACCCAGGAGACCCAAAGCCTCAAGCACACGGCACGCTCCCCCCAAGGATGGACCTCCATGACCTTCCTGGGGAACGAGACGTTCAGCGACCGCGGGGCCAACACCTATCCGCTCGGCTGGCAGAGGGAGTTCACGCCGTACAGCCAGACCCTTGTCTTCCAGCGCGCCGTGCACCGGGCCTCCCTGACCCAATCCCGGGAAAGCCTCCTCATCAAGGAATTCTCCGACACCACGACGGACATCCTCGCCGTCGACACCACCACCCTGGCCTACGGCTACCAGCCGGACAGCCTGTGGCGCCTCGACGCGAGCGTCGATCACGCCCATTACGAGCGGGCAAACGGCCGTGACGACGTGGAATTCTCCGCGACCCGGTGGTGGGACGGCCTGCCCGGATTCTCCACCCTGGCCGGCTGGCGGTACCGCCAGTTCGACCGGGACGTCGCGGAGTACTACTCGTTCGACCAGCGTCAGCAGTGGATGGGCCGGCTGAGCTACGACACCCCGCACCCGGACCGCTGGCGGATCTCCGGGAGCTACACGTTCACCTACGCGGACATCCGGGAAAGGGTCAACCCGAGCCTCGTGGCCGTGCCTTCGGCCTCCGCCATCGTCTCTTCCATCGAACCGGTCCACAACAACACCCACGAGCTGAGCCTCCGCCTGGAGGCCCTGGCCCATGACCGCTTCCACCTGTACCTGGCCCCAGCCTGGTCCCTGAACTCGGACCACTACCGCACGTGGGGGATCTCGCTGGGCTGCAACGTCCTCTTCTAGGCGTAGCGCCGTCTCAGGTCCAGGGCCTCCGGCGGCGCCGGGCGCGCCAGGAGGTAGCCCTGGGCCACGTCGCATCCGCACCCCTTGAGGAGCGCGAGCTGTTCGGGGGTCTCCACCCCCTCGGCCACCGACTTCATCCCCAGGCTGTGGGCCATCGCGTTGATCGCGCTCACGAGCGCCGCGTCGTAGGGGTCCCCGGTGATCCCCCGCACGAAGGACTGGTCGATCTTGAGGACCTTGATGGGGAAGCGGCTCAGGTGGTTCAGGGAGGAGTACCCCGTGCCGAAGTCGTCGATGGCGGTCCGCACACCCAGGTCGGAGATGGCCGTCAACTGGAGGGCCCCGGCGACGGGATCCTCCATCACGCAACTCTCGGTAAGCTCCAGCTCCAGCAGGCCCGGGCGCAGGTCCCCGGCCCGGAGGGCCCCCGCCACGATCTGCACCAGGTCCGGCTGGCTGAACTGGCGGGCCGACAGGTTCACCGCGACGCAAAGGCCCTCCAGACCCTGGCCGCACCAGGCCTGGGCCTGGACGCAGGCCTCCCGCAGGGCCCATTCCCCGATCCCCACGATCTGCCCGGTCTCCTCGGCCAGCGGGATGAAGCGCGAAGGAGGGACCAGGCCCAGCCGGGGATGCTGCCATCGGATCAGGGACTCCACGCCGACAATGCGGCCGTTGGAGAGGTCCACCTGGGGTTGGTAGTGCAACCGGAGCTCCCCACGCTGCGCGGCAAGGCCCAGCTCCTGAGCCAGTTCCGGGCTCCCGGAAGACGCCCCGCTCACGGCAGAGGCGCGCCCCAGGCGGCTGGAGAGCAGGCGGCCGAGCTGCTGAAGGGCACGGGCCTGCGCCGCCGAAAGCTCTTCCAGGGGGAGGTCCCGGACGGCGGATTCCGGCACCTGCGAGAAGCGATCCGCCAGACGGAGCAGGTCCTCCAGCAGTTCCGAGGGATGGGGAGAGGCCATCAGGGCCCAGGGTACCCCGCAGACGGCCCCTGCGCCAGCCTCAGAAGTTTCCCCAGGCCAGGATCCGGGGGCCTCCGGCCGGCTGCCACGCGATGCTGATGTCGTCGAAGAGCGGACTCTCCAGGACGGGCGTGCCCGGATCCCCGGCCGGGATGCCGGCCTTGAGGCGGACCTGGTATCCGAAGCGCGGGAGACGCTCCCCGACCGCGGCGCCCTGGGTGAGGGCCCTGACGCTCCCGTCCGGCCTGAGGAGGCTCACGGAGACCGAGGCGTTCCCCAGGCGCCCGTCGGGCAGGCGGGGAGCCCCGGTCGAAGGGAAGGAGACGGCCGGGTCGGCGGAGTACGGGTCGAAGGCCAGTTCCCGCCTCGTCTCGGAGGGAAGCCAGGCCGTCCAGGCGGCCCACAACAGGGTCCCGCCCTCCCCTCCTCCCGGGCGGATCCAGGGGGAGGTGAAGGCCGCATCCTCCCCCTTGTAGTAGCGGCCATCCAGGAAGCGGTCCTGGGCCCAGCGCTCCGCGAAGCGGCGGCCCTTCCCGGGCTCGTTGCCGAAGTCCACCACGGCGACCTCGTCCAGGACTGCGTTGGAGAAGCTGAAATCCTGGTCCAGGGGGTCCGCGGTCCCCTGGTCCCCGAGCACGAACAGCGTGGCCGGATCCTGGAGCAGGTCCTCCACCAGGCTGGAATCCAGGTCCGTCCGGTACAGCACGGGATCGTAGGGCTGAACGCCCAGAGAATCCGCCAGGACGCCGTGGAGGAGGATCTCGGCGTCCTCGCCGCCGCCGCGGGTGCCGGCGGAGTTCCAGTGCGCGGTCAGGAGCTGCCAGCGCAGGCCCGGCAGGCGCTGGAGCCCGTCCGGGGCCAGGTCCAGATGCCGCTGCACCTCGCACCCGTCGTCCAGATCCGAGCTCGAGGCCCTCGTGGAGCTCTCGAAGCAGAGGCCCCAGGTGTCCTTGCAGCTGCGCCGCCCCACGCCGAGATACTGGTTGTCGCTGCTGCCGGCGCGCACGCAGGCGAAGAGGACTTCCGTATTGGCGACGTCATCCACGGGGAAGAAGTTCGTGTGGAGGTGGGCCTTGACGGACTTGAACCAGAAACCGAGGGCGCCGTGGACCGCCGGCGCGGACGGAGGCAGGTTGGGCCCGGCCAGGAAGGCGGCCGAGCGGCCGCGCTGGACATGAAG
>JAHFOU010000183.1 GCA_023261525.1 Planctomycetota bacterium
CAGCCTGATCTACTGGGGACTCGGGATGCGGTGCGGGCGATATCTCTGGTCCCAGGCGTTCGGCACCGGAAACGGACTCCTCGTCCTGGAGCCCCAGCGGCTCCGGTACTACCCCGGCGGGGGTGGAACTCCGAGAGAGTATGCGCCCGCCGATGTGAAATATGCGGGCGAGCTGGGCCTCGGAAAAGTACATGTCGTCGCGGAACGCAGGACCCTGACCAGGCTGATGCGGTGCCGGTTATTCCTCCTGGGGTTCCTGCCCACAATACACTTCACGCTTCGTGTGGAGGGTCCCGGGGAACGAGATTGGCTTGCGACAGTCCTCAAGCACTGGAAGGCCGGAACCCTGTTCTCTCCTCCATGACGACACGTCCCGTTGAGATCCTGCTCGGCTGGCTCCTGGACCTTCTCCTGGGCGACCCGGCCCCTCACCCCGTGGCCGGGATGGGCCGCGCCATCGCCTGGCTGGAGGCCCGTCTGCCTCGCCGCCGTTCGGCCGGTGTCCTCCTGCTCCTCGTCGTCGCGGGCGGAACCTGGCTGGCCTCCTGGGGCCTGGTGGCCCTGGCCGCACGCGTCCACCCCTGGCTGGGCGTCCTGGCCTCGGCCGTGCTCTTCTTCTACGCCATGGCCCTGAACAGCCTGGACCGGGAGGTGCGCGCCGTGGCCTCGGCCCTGGCGGCCGGGAATCTGCCGGAAGCCCGGCTCCAGGTCTCGCGCATCGTCGGACGGGATACGGGGTCCCTGGACGAGGCCGGCGTGGCGCGGGCCGCGGTGGAGGCGACGGCCGAGTCCTCCGTCGACGGCGTCACGGCCCCGCTGTTCTTCATGGCCCTGGGCGGGGCCCCGGCGGCCCTGGCCTACCGGGCCGTGAACACCCTGGATTCCATGGTGGGCCACCGGGACGAGCGCCATGAGGCCCTCGGCTGGGCCTCGGCCCGGATGGACGACGTGCTGAACTTCGTCCCGGCCCGCCTGACCGGCCTTCTCCTGGTGCTCTCGGCCGCTCTCTGCGGCGACGACGCTCCGGGAGCCTGGCGGATCCTCCGGAGGGACCGCCTGAAGCACGCGAGCCCGAACGCCGCCCATCCCGAGGCCGCCGTGGCCGGGGCCTTGGGCCTGAAGCTGGGCGGCCCGGTCTCCTATGACGGCGGGATCCAGGACAAGCCCTGGCTGGGGGACGGGACTCCGGAAGCCGGAACCGTGCATATCCTGAAGTCGATGAGACTGGTCCATACGGCCTGCGGGATGGCCCTCGGCCTGGCCCTGGCCCTCCGCATCTTTTACACCTGATTGACACCGCATCCGGCTCATGCCCGGGTAGACTCCGGCATGCGCAAACCTAAAACCTGGATGATGGCCTTGGGTGGCCTGGGCGCCGCCTGGCTTCCCGCAATCCCTTCCCTGGCCGAGGAGCCCACCCCGAAAAAGGACCTGGAACCTGACCGGGCGGCCCTGAAACGTTTCCTGCGGGGAAGCGCCTCCCTCAAGGCCCCACTGGAGGTCCCCCCGGAAGTCTCCCAGGCGCTCGGACGCCTTTCCGAGCGGGATCCCCAGCGCGCCCATGTCTGGAAGGCCATCGCTCAGTTCCTGGCACAGACCGCGGCGGAGGAGAAGCACAAGAGCGAGGAGCGCATCATGACGCGGATGGCCATCGCTCCCGGCAAGATGGAGTCCCTGCGCTGGAAGGAATGGCGCTCCCGAGCCAAGGCCCTTCTCGCCCTCGTCTGGGAAAACCGCCTGTCCGAGGACGTCTACCGGGAAGCCCGCAAGGCGCTGGAGGATTCCCTGCGCCAGGCCCTCTCCGAGAAGCCGAAGGAGGGCGAGGCGCCCTTCCCACGGACCGTGGACGAGGCGGCCGGCATCGTCCTCTCCCTCCTGGAACCGGAGCTGACCGAGCCGGCGGCCCTGTCCGAGGCGCTGCGCAAGGAGCTGGCCGCCTGTATCGAGCAGTTGGGGGATCCCGACTTCAAGAAGCGCGAGGCGGCGGCCGAGAACCTGCGGAAGGCGGGGGAGCCTGCCCTGGGCCTTCTGCGCCAGGCCTTCATGCATCACGATCCCGAGGTGGCGGACCGGGCCAAGGCGCTCTGGAAGGGGATCCTGGAAAAGGCCTATGGGGGAAAACCGCAGTGACCGCCGGAGGCCGCCACCTCTGGCTGGAAGTCACGCCCCGTTGCAACGCCCGTTGCCTCTACTGCTACAACGTCTGGCGGGCGCCCTCAGGGGCCTACCGCGCCACGGAGCCTTCGCCGGGAACCCTGGAAACCATCCTGGAGGCCGCTGTGGCACGTCTGAATCCCTCCGCCCTCACGCTTTCCGGGGGAGAGCCTCTGCTCAGGGACGACGTGGAGACCCTGGCGGCCCGGGCCCGGGCACTTGCGCCCGGCCTGGAGATCCAACTCACCACCAACGGCACCCTCCTGACCCCGGAACGGGCCCGGAGCCTGAAGGCCGCCGGCGTCTCCCACGTCCTGGTGCCCCTCCTCTCGGACCGCCGCGAGACCCAGACGGAGCTCATGGGCCTGGACACCTTCGACGCCGCCTGCCGGGCCATCCTGAGGGCCCGCGCCGAAGGCCTGGCCGCCTGCGCGGTCTTCGTGGCCACCCGGCGCAACCTGCCGGAGCTGGCCGGGGCCTTCCGGACCGCCCTGGCCCTGGGGGCCGACGAGTGGATGTTCCTGAGGTACCTGCCGGGCGGAAGTGGGCTCTCGAATACCGAACGCCTGATGCCCTCGGCGGTCGCGATCGCGGAGGGGCTGGCAGAGGCGGAACGGCTTGGCCTGGAGAGCGGCCTGGCCGTCACCTGCGGAGAGCCCGTGCCTCCCGCTTGGCTGGAAGGGAGGCGCTTCCACCACGTCCGCTTCGCCCGATGCGGGGCCGGATCCGCACGGCTGGCGGTGGATCCCGAAGGCCGGGTCCGTCCCTGCGAGCAGGATTCCCGGGTGCTGGGCAACGTCCTGGATCCAGGCTTCCGGCTTCCGGAGCCGTCGGCTCGCGACTGCGCCGGTTGCCACCTGGTGGACGCGGCCTGAGCCCGTCTTGACCCTGTCCGGCCCCTGGCGTACCGTGCCGCGATGCCGACCTCGGACTTCCCCCGCCTCCTGATCGCCGGGGTCCAGAGCGGGGTGGGCAAGACCACCGTCACCCTGGGCATCCTCTCGGCCCTCTCGAAGCGGGGTCTCAAGGTCCAGCCCTTCAAGGCGGGGCCGGACTTCCTGGATCCCGGGCATCACACGGCCGCGGTGGGGGGGAAGCGGATCTCCCGCAACCTGGACGGCTGGATGATGCCGGAGCCGGTGGTGCGGGAACTCTTTGCGCGTTCGGCCCGGGGGGCGGACGTCTCCGTCGTGGAGGGCGTCATGGGGCTCTTCGACGGGGTCTCCGGGAGCGACGAGGCCGGCTCGGGCGCCCAGCTGTCCAAGATCCTGGACCTGCCCGTGGTCCTCGTGGTTGAAGCCAAGGGCTTGGCACGTTCGGCGGCCGCGATCGTCCACGGGTACGCGAGCCTGGATCCGAAGGTCAAACTCGCCGGCGTCATCTTCAACCGGGTTTCCGGCGCTGGACACTACCAGTATCTGAAAGACGCGGTCGCGTCGCTGACCCAAGTGAAGCCGTTGGGATGGGTAAAAGGAGATAACGCCGCCGCTCTCGGGGAACGTCATCTGGGTCTTGTCTCTGCTCCGGAAGGCGCCGCACATGGCAATTACGAGGCGATGGGAAAGCTCGTCGAGGAAGGCGTGGATCTGGAAGGCCTCCTGACAATCGCCCGCCGGGCCGATCCTCTCCGGGATTCGCCCCCAACGATTTTTGCTCCAAGTCCGGCCCGGCGCTGCCGCATTGCGGTCTCCCGGGACGAATGCTTTCACTTTATCTATCAGGACAACCTGGATCTGCTCTCCCATGTGGGCGCTGAAATCTCCTTGTTCTCACCACTGAAGGATAAAGCGCTCCCCGAAGGGACTGAACTCGTCTGGATTGGCGGTGGGTATCCTGAACTCTTCGCACAAGAGCTCGCCGAAAACCGGAGCATGATGGCGTCTCTGCGCGCATTCCAGGGTCCGCTCTACGCCGAATGCGGAGGACTGATGTACTGTCTCGAAACCCTCCTGGACGTGGAAGGGCGGGCGCATCCCATGCTCGGCCTCCTCCCGGGCCGCTCCCGGATGATGCCGAGGCGCCAGGGCCTGGGCTATCTGGAGGTGACGACGGAGCGGGACTGCCTGCTGGCCGCCAAGGGGGCGAAGTTCCGGGCTCATGAGTTCCACTACTCGAAGATGGATCCCGCGCCCTCCGGGGAGGGGGTGGCGTCCGCCCTGAGCCTGCGCAAGCCCTGGAAGGGGGACGAGGTCAGGCCGGACGGCTGGACCCGGGGCCGGGTGATGGCCGGCTACACCCATGTGCACTTCGGGGCTTGTCCGGCGCTGGCGGCCCGCCTGCTCGCGTGAACCTCGCCTCCCTGGACCTCTGGGTCATGGCCGCCTACGCGGCCGTCCTGGTCGTCCTCGGCCTCTGGTTCTCCCGCAGGGCGAACCGCTCCGAGAAGGAGTACTTCGGCGGAGGGCGCAGCCTGCCCTGGTGGGCCGCCGGCACCTCCATGATCGCCGCCTCCTTCGCCTCGGACACCCCGCTCCTCGTCACCGGCTACGTCCGAGACAAGGGCGTCTGGGGCAACTGGGCCATCTGGGCCCTGGGCATCAGCTTCCTCCTCTCGACCTTCGTCTTCGCCCGCCTCTGGCACCGCTCCGGGGTCCTGACCGAGGTCGAGCTCTGCGAGCGGCGCTACAGCGGGTCCAGCGCCGCCGGCCTGAGGGGGGCCAAGGCCCTCTTCTTCGGCCTCCTCTACACCGCCTACGCCGCCGGGGCCGGGGCCGTCACCGGGCTGCGCAAGGTCCTGGGGGCCGTCACGGACTGGGACATCGGGACCTGCGTCTGGATCTGCTGCGCCATCGCGGCCCTCTACGTCCTGGCCGCCGGACTCTGGGGCATCGTGGCCACGGACAACTTCCAGTTCCTGGCCGCGGTCGTGGGCTCCCTGGCCACGGCCTGGTTCGCCGTCCATGCGGCCGGGGGGCTCTCGGCCACCCTGGCGGCGGCCCCGGCCGGAAGCCTGGACATGCTGCCCCCGGCCTCGAAGGGGGGATTCTGGGGCAGCCCGCTCGACTTCTTCCTGGCCTACGGCCTCTTTCAGTGGTAGTCCTGG
>JAHFOU010000184.1 GCA_023261525.1 Planctomycetota bacterium
TCCTCGGTCCAGGCGCGGCGGTAGGCGCCCGGGTCCAGCCAGCGCCCTTCGTAGAAGCGGTCCCCGGCGAGGCGGTGGGCGTCCTCGGGGCTGAGCCAGAGCTCCCCCTGCCGGACGTAGCCGGCGGCCTCCAGGGCCTCGGCATTGTCCGGGGCCAGCCAGAGGGCGCGCTGGTAGAGGACCTGGGCCTCCCGTCTCAGGCCCTGCTCCCGGCACCAGTGGGCCAGGGCCAGATGGCCGGCCACATCCGCAGGGTCCAGGGCCTGGCGACGGCGGGCGCACTCCTGCTGGGCCGGGGTCGCGGCCGGCGCGGGATCCGCCCCGGCGCGACGCGCGCCCAGAAGGAGGACGGCGAGCAGGAAGACCGGGACGATGCGGTCGATGAGGGCCACCCGGCCGGCGTGACGCCCCCCCTCGAACGGCGTCTCAAGCCAGGCCCGGACGATGCCCTCCAGGGTCTCCTTCAGGCAGAAGCGGGCGCCCAGGCAGAGGACATTGGCGTCGTTGTGGCGGCGGCTCATGCGGGCGGCCTCCGCGTCGGAGACCACCGCGGCCCGGATCCCCTTCACCTTGTTGGCAGCCATGGACATCCCGATCCCGCTCCCGCAGACCAGGATGCCCCGATCCGCCTTGCCGGACGCCACGTGGCGGGCCACGGCCTCGGCATAGACCGGGTAGTCCACGGACTCCTTCGTGCGGGTGCCCAGGTCCTCCACCTCGTGCCCGGCGGCCCTCAGGAAGACCACAAGCGCATCCTTGGCCTCCACCCCGGCATGATCCGCGCCCAACGCCAGCTTCATGGTCTGCGCTCCTTCGGCCTTGGGGCCGCCAGAATCCCGTCCAGGACCGCCTGGATCCCCCGTTCGATCTGTTCCGCGCAGGCCCGGTACTCGGCCTCGTCCCCGCCGATGGGATCCGCCATCTCCCCCCCGCCCGGGGCCAGGAGGCGGGCCCGTGCGGCGGCGGACTCCGAGAAACGGCGGATGCGCTCCAGGTGGACGTTGGACATCGCGTAGATCCGGTCGGCCCGCTCCACGAGGTCCCTCGTCAGGGGGGTCGGGACATGGGCGGAGAGGTCGCCGCCCTTCTCCCGGATGATGCGGCAGGCGTGCTCGCTGGCCCCCCCGATGGGCAGGGCCGAGGTGCCGGCGGCCTGGACGAGGAGGCCGTGGACGGCAAGATCGGACGGCTTGATCCCCAGGCGACGGGACACGAGGACCTCGAAAAGGGCCTGGGCCATGGGACTGCGGCAGGAGTTCCCCGTGCAGACGAAGAGGACGCGACGGGCCGCGGCGCGGGCGATCATGTCCCGGCTCACGAGGCCTTCCCTGAGGACGGCCCAGGTCTCCCCCTCGACCGCGACGATGGTGGAAGCCTGGCGGATGGCGGCCGGCCCCCCGTCCACCAGGGCCTCGATGCCCTCGGGGAAGTACTCCGCCACCTCCCGGGCCGTGGCGGGCGGGGGCTGGCCCCGGGGATTGGCGCTGGTGGCATAGACCGGGCCTCCGGCGGCCCTCAGGATGGCCTGGGCCACGGGATGGGCGGGATAGCGCACGCCCAGGGTATCCCCACCCTCGCAGGGCAGGATCAGGGTCAGGGGGCCGGGCCAGAAGGCCTCCATCAGGCGTCGGGCCGTCTCGGAGACGGTCACGTGCTCCCCCACGAGCTGGGCCGGGTCGCCGACGTGCAGGGTGAAGCGCTCCGAGTCCGGACGCTCCTTCAGGGCCCTCAGGCGGGCCATGGCCTCCGGGAGGTCGCCCCGGGCCCCCACCCCGTAGACGGTCTCGGTCGGGAAGGCCAGGAGGGCGCCGGCGTCCAGGACCCGGGCGGCCTGAGCGATCCGGTCCGCCTCGGGGGCTCGAGCGTCCACGACGAGGACGCGGGGAGGCATCTAGGCCGCCGGCTCCATCGGTGCCAGGGGCTCAATGACCACGGCCGTCCCGTAGGCCAGCACCTCGGTCACGCCAGCCATGATCTCGTTGGCGTCGTAGCGCATCCCGATCACGGCGTTGGCCCCGCTCTGGCGGGCATGCTCCATCATGAGGTCGAAGGCGTCCTGGCGCGCCCGCTCGCACATCTCGGCATAGATCGTGATGTTGCCTCCGAAGATCGTCTGGATCCCCGCGAAGGCACTCCCCACCACGGAGCGGGAGCGGACCGTCAGGCCCCGGACCACCCCCAGGTAGCGGGAGACGCGGTAGCCGTCGAACTGGAACCCGGTGGTCACCGGCAGGTGGGGCGTCATGCGCGGGCCTCCGCGGGGGAGGCCTTGAGGCCGATGTCCCGCCGCAGCTGGACGCCGGGGAAGCGGATCCGGTCCGCCGCCCGGTAGGCCGCGGCGCGCGCCGCCTCCAGGTCCTTGCCGAGGCCGGTCACCGTCAGCACCCGCCCCCCGGCGGCCACCAGGCGCCCGTCCCGGAGGGCGGTGCCGGCGTGGAAGACCAGGGCGTCGGGGCCGGCGGCCTCCTCCAGGCCCTCCAGCACGGCCCCGGACTGGGGGCGGTCGGGATAGCCGGGCGAGGCCAGGACCACCGTGGCCGCGGTCCTCGGCGACCAGGACAGGGTCGCGCCCTCCAGGCCGCCATGCACCGAACGCGCCAGGGCGTCGCCGAAGCTCCCCTCCAGGCGAGGCAGGAGGGCCTGGGCCTCGGGATCCCCGAAGCGGACGTTGAACTCCAGGACCTTAGGGCCCCCGGGCGTCAGCATCAGGCCCGCGTAGAGGATGCCGCGGTAGGGCCGGCCCTCCACCTTGAGGGCATGGATGATGGGGACCAGGATCTCGCGCTCCACCTGCTCCAGCAGCCCCTCGGGCAGGCCCGCCACGGGGGAGACGGCGCCCATGCCGCCGGTGTTGGGCCCCTTGTCGCCGTCCAGGAGGCGCTTGTGGTCCCGGGCCTCCCCGAAGCGGTAGATGGCCTCCCCGTCCGTCAGGGCGAACACGGAGAGCTCCTCGCCCTGGAGGCGCTCCTCGATCAGGATGCGGCGGCCGGGGGGGCCCAGGACGCCGTGGACCAGCATGCGCTCGGCGGCGGCCAGGGCCTCGGCGGCGTCGTCGCAGACCACCACGCCCTTGCCCGCGCAGAGGCCGTCGGCCTTCACGACCATGGGGCCGGGCGCGGCCACGATGTGGGCGCGGGCCTTGTCGAACTCCGTGAAGACCCGCCCCTCCCCGGTGGGGATGGCGTGGGTCCTCAAGAGGGACTTGCAGAAGGCCTTGGAGCCCTCCAGCTCGGCGGCGGCGGCCGTGGGCCCCACGGCGGCCAGGCCGGCGGCCGTGAAGCGGTCCACCAGGCCCGCCAGCAGGGGGAGCTCGGGGCCGATCACGGTGAGGTCGATGCGCTGGCCCTGGGCGAATCCGATCAGGGCGTCGACATCCATCGAGGAGAGCGGGATGCAGGTCGCCACCTGGGCGATGCCGGGGTTTCCCGGGGCGGCGAAGATCTCGGGCGGCTCGGGGTCCTGCGCCAGCCTCCAGGCGATGGCGTGCTCCCGTCCCCCCCCGCCGACCACGAGGACGCGCCTGGGGCTTGGCATAGAAGGATTCTAGCCCTGGACCGACTCGAACGCCACGGCCATCCCCATCCCCCCGCTGATGCAGAGCGTCGCGAGGCCGCGCCTGACGCCCCGGCGTTTCATCTCATGAAGCAGGGTCACCACGATGCGGGTCCCCGTGGCGCCGATGGGATGACCGAGGGCAATGGATCCGCCGTTCACGTTCACGCGGTCCATGGGCAGGGGAAGCTCGTGGTGGCAGGCCAGGACCTGGGCCGCGAAGGCCTCGTTCAGCTCGATCAGGTCGAACTGGTCGACGGTCCCGCCGATGCGGGCCAACAGTTTCTGGATCGCCGGCACCGGACCGATCCCCATAATGGAGGGATCCACCCCGGCCGTGGCGGAGGCGACCAGGCGGGCCAGGGGCTTGAGGCCCCGGCGCTTCGCCTCCTCCTCCTCCATCACGATCACGGCGGCCCCCCCGTCCGTGATCCCCGAGGAGTTCCCGGCATGGACGGAGCCGTCCTTTTCAAACACGGGAGGCAGCTTGGCCAGGGAGGCCAGCGTGGTCCCGTCGCGGGGATGCTCGTCCGCGGAGATCAGGGCCGGCTTCCCGTCCCTGCCCCGTCCTTCGAGGGGGACGATCTCGTCCGCGAAGCGCCCGGCCTTACGGGCCGCCTCGCACTTGAGCTGGCTCTGGACGGCGAATTCGTCCTGGACCTGGCGGGCGATCCCCTTCTGCCTGGCCAGCTTCTCGGCCGTCTGGCCCATGAGGAGATTGCTCATGGGGCAAAGGAAGCCGTCCAGGTACATCCCGTCCATGACCTCGGCGTTCCCCAAACGGTAGCCGTCCCGGAACCGCGGGAGCAGGAAGGGGGTGCGGGACATGGCCTCCATCCCGCCGGCCAGGACGACCTTGGACTCCCCGAGGCGGATCCTCTCCCCTGCCGTCACAATGGCCTGGAGGCCGGAGGCGCAGGCCTTGTTGATCGTCCAGGCCGGCACGGAATCGGGGAGCCCGGCACGGATGGAGGCCTGGCGGGCGGTGTTGGGGCCGTTGCCGGCCTGGCGGCCATGGCCGAACAGGGCCTCGTCGACCTCCCCGGGCTTCAGGCCCGCATCGGCCACGGCGGCCCGGGCGGCGGCGGCGGCCAGCGCGGGGGCCGGAAGGTCGCGGAACCCCCCCAGGAACCTCCCGATGGGGGTGCGGCGTGCGGAGACGAGGACGGGCTGACTCACGCCCGCCAGCATAGCAAAGTCCGGCAGGCGGGCCCAGCCCCTACACCCCCTTGACAGATAACTTAGTAAACACTAACTTACCGACCGCATGGGCAAGCGCCTGACCAGCCTCCAACGCCAGCAGCAGATCCTGGACGCCGCCGTGCGCCATTTCGCCAGCCGGGGCTTCAGCGGCACCAAGACCAAGGCCATCGCCCAGGAATGCGGGGTGACCGAGGCCCTCCTCTTCCAGCACTTCCCCGACAAGAAGACCCTCTACCGCCGCATCCTGGACACCCGCATGGGCCACTCGAACCGGGAGATCTTCCCCCCCTACTCCCGCTTCCGCGGCGATGACGAGGCCTTCCTCGTCTTCGTGGCCTCCGGCCTCCTGGCCCGCATGGATTCCGAACCCCTCTTCACCCACCTCCTGCTCTACAGCGCCCTGGAGCGCCACGACCTGGCCGGG
>JAHFOU010000185.1 GCA_023261525.1 Planctomycetota bacterium
CCATCATCAGGATGATGAGCAACACGACGAAGATGTCGCAAAGCGGGGTGACGTTGATCTCAGTCGTCACCCCGTCGCCGCCGCCGCCTCCAAATGACATAGTGGCTCCTTTTCCCCTTCGGCTACTTTTTGCCGACCGAGGTCTTGATGGAAATCTGGGGCTTGGTGTCCCCGGCGGCCACGATGGCCTCGTGGCACTTCATCATGACGGCCTCGACCTCCTTCATCAGGAGGCCCTTGTCGCCGCAGAAGATGACATGCTTGTTGGGGAGCTTGGGGTCCGCGAGCTTGGCCGAGAGGACCTTGACCAGGTTCTTCTGGCGCTCCTCATCGGTGGCGCCCTCGACCTGGTTCATGTTCACGTAGAGGTACTTGCCGCCCTTCTCGGTCTTCATGGTGACGCTGACCTGGGCGTCGTTCTTGACCTCCTGGTCGATCTCCGGCAGGGACACTTCGGGTCCCTTGTTCGTGATCGATTCGGCGGTCATCATCAGGATGATGAGCAGCACGACGAAGATGTCGCAGAGCGGGGTGATGTTGATCTCGGTCGTCACCCCGTCGTCGCTGCCTCCACCGCCGAAGGACATGGACTAGGCTCCCGCCGTGGTCGGACGGCGCGGGGCCGCCTTGGCGGCCTGGACCACGACCACCTCGGCCAGCTCCTCGGCGTTGTTCTTGAGCTGGGTGTGGAGGTGGGACAGCGTGACCGTCAGCAGGTTGTTGGCGCCCACGGCAGCGATGCCGACCGCCAGCCCGATGGCCGTGGTGATGAGGGCCGCCGAGACGCCGGCGCCGACCACCGCGATGCCGCCACCGCCCGTCTGGGCCATGGCCTGGAAGCAGATCATGATCCCGATCACGGTGCCCAGCAGGCCGATGAAGGGCGCCAGGGTCCCGAGGGAGCCCAGGATCCAGATCATGCGCTTGAGCTTCTCCATCTCGGCAGCCAGCTTGCGGTCGATGACGGGAACGAGGCCCGCCAGGGTGCGGCCCCGGCCCCGGACGATGGATCCGTAGAGGTCCCCGGGGAAGTTGCCCTCGCAGGCCGCGGCGGCCTGGTCGAACTTGCCCTCGTTGACCATGCCCACGATGTCGTCATGGAAGCCCGGGTAGCTCTCGTTGACCTTCTTCAGGGCCCACCAGCGCTCGATGAAGATCCCCAGGCCCAGGATGGAGCCCAGGAGCATGGGCATGGTGACGTACCACTCTTCGATGATGGAGTGGATGAAACCCCCGGATCCGGCGGCAGCGGCTCCCTCGGCGGCGATCAGCAGGCTCAACATGCGGTGCTCCTTTCGTTTTCCAGGTTCGCGGTTAGTGAGAGACTTTCAAGCCCTTCTTGTAGCGGTAGTAGACCTCCAGGCAGAGCGCGCCCATGGCCGTGGTGTAGACGCGGCCCCCGGAATCGCCCCAGGAGTCCTGGGCAGGGTCCCAGGACCCGTCGGGACACCCCTTGGTCTCCTGGTTCTGGCAGAGGGAATCCTTCATCGGCTTGTTCCACTGCGACCACTGCTCCCCCCCCTGCTGGAACAGGGCCAGGGTGGCGTAGTACCAGTAGTAGAGGTTCGGGCTCTTCCAGTCCGGCACCTTCTCCAGGAGGGTCGCAGCGCCCTCGTTGACGCCCTTGTTCTTCCCCAGCAGGAGGCGGACCAGCACGCCCACCGAGGTCGTGGTGTAGGGGAGCTGGCGGACCAGGCCCAGGTTGCCGTTGGCCTTCCTCAGGTAGCCGAAGACCCCCTTGTACTCCCGGGCCTCGTAGACGGAGTCCAGCCAGCCGTCGACCCGGTCAAAGGCGTCGTCCGGCACGGTCAATTCGGCCACCCGGGCCGACTTGAGGGCCATGACGGCCCAGCCGGTCACGGAGGTGTCGTTGTTGCCGTCGGTCTCGGGCGCGGTGCCGGCGATGTTGTAGTTCCGGTAGCGCCAGCCGCCGCCCTTCTCCTTCGGATTCTGGCAGGCCAGGAGGTAGTTGACCGCCTTCTGGGCCGCGTCCTTGTAGTTGTACTCGCCCATGCCCACCGCCTCGGCCAGGGCCATGGTGGCGATGGTGTGGTTGTACAGGTGCTTCTCGATCGTCTTGGTCCCGATGCAGCCGTCCGCGGACTGCTGGCCCTTGAGCCAGGAGAGCCCCTTGCGCACGGTCTCCGCATAGGGTCCGGATGCCGAGGTCTCCCCGTGGGCCAGGAAGGCCAGCATGGCCAGCCCCGAGACCCCCGCGTTGTAATCCGCCGTGCCGGGGCCGGTGCACTTGCCCCCGCCCTTGCAGCAGGCATCGAAGCCGGCGCAGTCCCAGTGCCCGTCCGGGCTCTGGTGGTGCTGGAGCCATTCCAGGGCCTTGCGGACGGCGTCCTCGGTCTGCTTGCCGCCCCCGCCGATCTTGGTGAGGTTCTTGCGCCCGCCGGGGCCCCGGTGTCCGAAGCGCTCGGAGGCGCCCGTGCCCTCGCCCTTGCCGCGGACGGCCTTCATCCCGGTCTTCACGAAGCTGTCGATCTGGAAGGCGGTATTGACCTCGCCCTTCTGGTTGGGATCCCCGGAGGCGCCGTGGCCGTCCTCGTTGTCATCGGTCTCGTAGTGGTCGGAAACGTCCATGTCCTTCTCGTGCGCGGGGTCCCGCTCCCCGGTGATGGGCAGGTCCACCTTCTCCTGGTCTTCCACGTCCCGGTCGGTCGGGAGGTTGGGGTCCAGCTTCTTGGGCGGATCGGGCTGGGGCGGGTCCGGCGGCTTGGTGGGAACCGAGGGCTTGAACTCCACGCGCTCCATGACGACCTGATGGATGGCCCCGAAGTCCTTGCCGCAGACATAGAGCAGCATCAGGACGCCGAGGTGGAGGAAGGAGGAGATGCCGAGGTGGGGGATGAGGGCGACGTACCACTCCGGCTCTTCCACAACTTCTTCAATATCATCAGGTTGTGGAGATTGCATCAATCAATCCTCCCAAGGGCTCTGGAAGCTCCACCCCTGCAAACGGACGAAGGGGCCATCGGTTCGGCCCATCCTGCGGAATTTCAGGATTGTATGAAAGGCCGCCCGCGGCGCAACAGGGATCCTAGCCCATGGCCCGGATGGGCAGGACCACCATGGGCATCCCGTTGAAGTACAGCCTCCGCTGGATGGCGTCCACCGCATGGTTGTGCAGGAGGCGGTTCAAGGCATTCTCCTGCTGGAAGATGAGCTTGGCGGCGAAGAAGACCGGGCGGCCGTGCTCCTGCTGAAGGCTCCGGCAGAGGGCCTGGATCTCGGTCACCACGTCGGTGCCCACGCTGAAGCGGTAGGAGGCCGGCCGGCCGAGGCGGTGGCAGAGCTCCACGTACTTCCCCAGGCTCTCCTCGGTGGCCCGGCTCAGGTTCTCCACCTCCCGCTGGCCCTTGAACTTGCTGGCGTCGATCACCCCGGTGGAGACGAAGACGAAGTTCCCGAAGTAGTCCGGGAAGGTCTGCTGGATGGAGTAGAAGGCGTGGACCCCCAGGCCGTTGAACCCGGTGACCAGGAGCACGGCCGTGGGCTTGGAGGGGTCCGGCACCGGAGCCTCCTCGGGCAGGGGGGTCTCGGGCATCTGCAGGGCCTGGTCCAGGCGCCGAAGCAGGCGCTCCACCGAACGGTAGTGGCGCCGGGTCCCCACGCAGAGCAGCAGGAAACCCCCGGTCAGACAGAGGGTCTTCCATCCCCCCTCCGTGAACTTCTCGTAGACGGTGACCATCAGGATGCTGACCGTCATGGACAGGCCCAGGGCGTTCCAGAACAGTCGGCCCCGCCAGCGGGACTCCGTGCGGCGCTCGGCCCACCAGTGCCGGCACATCCCGAGCTGGGACAGGGAGAAGGTCAGGAAGACGTTGATGCTGTACATGATGGCCAGGGCCCCGATGTCCCCCTTCGTGTAGACGAGGATGCCCAGGCTGGCCAGGCCCATCAGGAGGATGCCGTCCTTCATGACCAGACGCTCGCTCAGGTGCTGGAAGCGCCTCGGCACCCAGGAGTCCAGGGCCATGGATCCCAGGACCCGCGGGCCGTCCAGGAAGCCCGCCTGGGCCGCCACGATCAGGAGGGCCGCGGACGAGAACAGGGTCACCAGGACCCAGACGTGGCCGCCCGGCCAAGAGCCCATCACCTTCTCCGCCAGGACGGCGTTGAAGGTCTTGCCGGCGACCGGCTGGATGTCCATCAGGAGATAGGCCGTCATCAACCCGAACACTGCGATGGATAGCGATAATGCCATATACCGCATGGTTTTACGTCCAGTCTCAACCCTCGGCTCCTGGAGCATGGGAACGCTGTTGGAGACGGCCTCGATCCCCGTAAAGGAGGAGCCGCCCAGGGAGTAGGCTTTCAGGAAGATGGCCAGAAGGGCAAAGAGGCCCCAGGGCGCGGCCGCGTGCCCGCGGATCTTCTCGGCGTTGTCCTGGAGAACGGGGCCGAGGGCATGGAAATTGGTGACCACGGCCGCCCCGATGAGGATCGCATACGTGGCCAGGAAAAGAAGGAAGATGGGCGCCAGGATAGTCACCGACTCCTTGATCCCCCTCAGGTTCAGGAGAAGGAGAACGGTGATCAGGAAGGCCCCGCTCAGGACATGGATCTTGGGATCGGCCAGCTGGGGCCAGGGGCTGTAGAGGGCGGCCACGGCGGCGGCCACGGAGATCGAGATCGTCAGCACGTAGTCCACCACCAGGGCGCAACCGGAGACCAGGCCAGGACCTTCCCCCAACAGCTTGGAAGCCACCAGGTAGCCCCCGCCCCCGGTCGGGAAGATCTCGATGATCTGGGAATAGCTCCGGGAGATCACCCAAACCGTGAACGCCATGGCCAGGGCCAGGAGGATGGAAAGCCCCTGGTTGTCCCCGGCCAGCAGGACCTTGTAGGCCTCCTCGGGGCCGTAGCAGGCCGAGGAGAGCCCGTCCGCGCCCAGGCCCACCCAGGCCAGGAAGGCGGCCAGGGAAAGATGCTGGAAGATCTTGGGGTCGAAGGGGTTCTTGGCCGGCCCCGTGATCCGCCGGGCCAGGGCCCTCAGCCGCTGATACCAGTCCTGGACCTCCGGAACGGGCATCTCGGCCCCGGGGGGCACGGCGGCCGGCGGGGTCGGGATCGGCAGGGGGACCCCGAGGACGGTCTCCCGTTCCTTCCGGCGGCGTCTGCTCATTGCCTGGGGGTGTGGGACACGGGGAGG
>JAHFOU010000186.1 GCA_023261525.1 Planctomycetota bacterium
CTGTCTCCGCCAGACGGCGCCGTTGGCATACAGGAGGGAATCCTTGCCGGTCGCCCGCGCGATCCCCGAGGTGGGCAGGGAATCCCGGTCGAACTGCCCCGGTTCGTCCCCCGTGGCCATGAGGATAGCCTTGATGACGGCCGGCTCGCGGGTCATCAGGACGGGAGGGAGGCCGGCCGCATACAGGTACCGGTTATGCCTTGCCGACCCGACCTCCTTCCCGGCGTCCCAGTAGAAGGCCTCGAAGATCCGGATCGGCTGCTTGTAGTTCCAGGGGTGAGGGAAGGGCAGGGACGGCCGCCCGCGGCCGAACAGGGGAACCCGCGAGGGCCTGCAATCCCCCTCGAAGGGATTGATCCCGCGGATCTGCTCGAGCATGCGGCCGGGCCAGTGTCGGGTCGCCAAGGCGTTCAGGATACACTGATCCGATGCGCGCCGCGAGAACCTCGGTCTTCCTCTGCCTCCTCTTCACGGTCGTCTATGGCGGCATCAGCTGGATCACGACCCAGCGCTCGGACGTGGGAACCCTTTATTTCGAATGGGAGCGCCGGATCCCCCTCATCCCCTGGCTCATCCTTCCCTACATGTCCATCAACCTCTTCTTCGTCGGCGCTCCCTTCCTGTGCTCGGACGATGCGGAGCGTCGCCTCTTCTCCAAACGGATGTCCTTCTGCATCCTCGTGGCCGGGGCCTGCTTCCTGGCCCTGCCGCTGCGCTACGACCTCCCCCGCCCCGTGGTCACGGGAAGCCTGGGCGCGATCTTCCGCCTCCTGCATGGGCTGGACCGCCCATACAACCTCTTCCCCTCCTTGCACATCGCGTTCAGGACCGTGCTGGCCGACGTGTACGGCAGGCACACCCGGGGACCACTGCGCTGGGTAATCTTCGCTTGGTTCAGCCTCATCGGGTTCTCGACGGTCTTCACCTGGCAGCACCACGTCCTGGATGTAGCAGGCGGATTCGTCCTGGCCGCATTGGCCTTCTACCTCATTCCGGGCAACATCAGGAAAAACACGACTTAATCCCCCATGCCCCCCCTCGCACAGGTCTTCGACTCCGCCCTCTCCCCGAGATCCTTCGCCGCCCTCCGGAAGCTCCTCGAGAAGGAGCCCCTCCTCAGCGTCCATGCCGAACGCCGCCACAAGGTCTGGTCCGGCGACCCCCGGGGCTCCCGCACCCTCCTCTGCGAAGCGCCGATGTCCTCCAGGACCTGGGCCGGGAAGGTCCACAACCTCCTCGCCGGGCTCGACCTGGGGATCCGGTGGGGACGCCTCAGCGCCCGGGTCTATCGCTATCCTCCCGGGAGCTTCCTGCGCTGGCACGCCGACCGCGACGGCTACCGCGGCGCCTACGTCTTCTACACCCACGGGAGCTGGAAGGAGGGCGACGGCGGCGAGCTCCTCGTCCGGGGGGCCGGGCGCATCCTGCCCCTTCCCAACCGCCTCGTCGTGCTCGCCCCAGGTCCCCGCCACCGGACCCTCCCTGCGCGGCGGGAGCGGCATTCCGTCGCTGGTTTCCTGCTCTAACGGCCTGCGGGCAGTGTCATCTGAAACAGACCCGGCACCCTCAGCCAGACGACTCCAGAGAGAACCAACCATGGTTTCACGGTTTGGCCTCAGGATTCCGGTACACCAGTCGCTTCAATCTGTCATCCCATATGCGATCAGGGTTAGCCTTGAACCATGCATCCCAACTGACAAGCCGCTTCCCATCCCAATAGGCTTCGTCAGTTTGATTCAGCCAATTCTTCCAGACCGAAGGGTCGTTGTGCAAATTCTGCCCTGTGACTAGTTTCAGGTATTCGAAACGGCTCCGTTTTGGCTCGTATCCGTATCGGTTACTCCAGGTGCCGTACCATGGAATCTCTCGCCAAGCGTCCACGAACTCTATGTGATTGCCGCCATCCTCCGAGTCCAGCACGGGTGGGCCAAAGGTAGCAAAACAGATGAGATGTTGGTCATGTCCATCGTCCACCCAACGCTGAGCCACATGTCGGGCCCGCCATATCAGTCCGAGGTAGCCGCCATAGGCCAACACCTCCAGAACCAGGACCGCGATCAGAATCCTCCGCGTCAGCGGGCGTAACGGAGGACGGGTCGGGGTCATGGCCGGATTGTAGCTCTGCCTCTATAAGTTCAGATTCCCCTTCCATGCAAAGGCTCCCTCGAAGATGCGGTCCTTCCGCGGCACACCGCTAGACCCTCAGAAAAAACCCCGAAAGGGTCGTGCGCGCATGCCCCCCCGCCCCGGGCGTCACGGGACTCACCCGGTGGGCATGCCCCCCCGCGATCACCACCAGGCGGTTGGGCTTGGGGAAGAGGTAGTGCCCGACCCCCACCTCAGCGAGCAGGGCGTTCTCCGCGCGGATCTTGAGCGCCTCGCGGGCCTTGGGGGCCAGGTCCTTCGGGGGCTTCGGCTCCCGCCACTGCCGGCCCTGACAGGAGGGATCGGCCACCAGGAGCTCGCCGCCCCAATGACAGTCCCAGGCCGGATGCGCGAAGAAGATCCAGGCCCCCGTGTAGCCCGGATCGTCCGTGTGCCAGCTGAGCCCGCTTCCCGCGCCGTGCCGGAAGGCCCTCGCGCTCACCACGCCCCAGTCCTGGCCCTGGGTCCCCACCAGGGGGCGGAGCGCTTCCGCCTGCGCGAGGAGCACCTCGAACAGGGAAGCCGCCCAGGGCGCGGCGCCGTCGTGGAAACAGTTCGACGTGGCCTCGGGCTCCCCGTCCTCCCGGCGCCAGGCGTAGCCCCGCCCGGGCTGGTGCACCTTCTCGAACTGCGCCTTGGCCAGGAGGAGAGTCAGTTCCGAAAAGGCCTGGGCCTCCAGCACCTCGTCGTACACGCGGAACTGGGGATTGCTCGTCACGGTTCTCACTGGAAACGGATTGTCTCGCAAGAGCGGAAGGGGCGTCAACGGGGCTTCCGGTATCATTCCCTCCCATGGAACCGGGACCCGTCCGCGGCTACCACGCCCACGTCTATTTCGACGCCGCCACGGCGGAGGCCGCCGCCTCCGTCCGCGAGCAGGTTGCCAAGGCCTGCCGGGTCCGCCTGAACACCTGGCGCGACGCGCCGATCGGCCCCCACCCCTGCCCCAGCTACGAGATCGCGTTCGCGCCCGAGGAGTTCCAGGCCGTGGTCCCCTGGCTCATGCTCCACCGCCAGGGCCTGACCGTCCTCATCCACCCCGAGACCGGGGACGACCTGGCCGACCACACCCTCCACGCCCTCTGGCTGGGCCCTCCCCGAACCCTGAAGCTCGACGTCCTGACACGATAGAATGCCCCACCCCCCCCCACACAGGAGGCCCTCCATGACCCCGACCCGCGCCCGGATGCTCCTTGCCGCCCTCGCCCTCCCCCTCCTGGCAGGCTGTCTCCCGCCCGCCCCACTGCCTCATGCGGCGGCGTCCGCGGCGCCTGTCGTGGAGCCCGTCAGCTCCGTGGCCGCCTTCGACCTCCTGAAGGCCGGCAACGCCCGCTACGTCGCCGCGGAGAAGAGCTCCGGCAAGCCGGTGCGGGAGCGCCGGGCCCAGAGCGCCCAGACCCAGCATCCCTTCGCCATCGTCATCGGTTGTGCCGACTCGCGCACCTGCCCGGAGATCGTCTTCGACCAGAACCTGGGGGACCTCTTCGTCATCCGCACCGCCGGGAACCTGGTCGACGACTATGCGCTGGGCAGCATCGAGTACGCCGTCGAGCACCTGGGGGTCCGCCTCATCGTCGTCCTGGGGCACGAGCGCTGTGGGGCCGTGAAGGCGGCCCTGGCGGGTGGCGAGGCCCCGGGCCACATCGGCGCCCTCGTGCGGGACATCCAGCCCGCCGTGGCCGCCACGAAGGGGAAGCCCGGGGATCCCCTCCAGAACGCCGTCTGCGCAAACGCGACCCTGGTCTCCCGGAGGATCCTCCAGAAGGCCCACCTGGGGGATCTGGCCTCCCAGGTCGGCGTGGTGGTCGGGACCTATGACCTCGACACCGGGGTCGTGAGCTGGCAGCCCTGACCTCCGGTCAGGACCCTTCCCAGGCCAGGACCCTGGGCCCGCCGACGCCCTGCCAGGCAAAGGTGACGTCGTCCAGGAAGGGCGTCTCGAGCACCGCCTGGTCCTGCCGCTCCGCGGGGGTCCAGTCCGGGGTGGGCTTGAAGACCGCCCGGTAGCGGAAGCCCGCGAGGCGGCGGCCCAGGGGGTCACCCAGGGGCTGGAGGGCCGCATCGCCCAGGCCTGCGGACCGGTCCATCAGCTCCAGATCGATGCGGGCCGCGGCCAGTGTGGCGTCCTGCGGGCGCGGCACCCCGACAGGACCGTTGACCTTGTCCCAGAGCAGCTCTCTCCTGCCGGAGCGGGGCAGGCAGGCGGTCCAGCGGGCGCCCAGGAGCCTCACGGGCCTGCCGGCGGCGGGGACGATCTCCGCGGAAAGGAAGGCCCCGTCGTTCTGCTTGTAGTAGCGGCCCGTCTTGAAGGCCTCCGCCGCCCAGGACTGGACGCGGTCCGGACCGTCGTCCCCGAAATCGCAGAGGGCCAGCTCGTCCATGACGACGGGGGTCTCATGCGTCATCGAGGTCGCGGAAGCCTGTCCGCCCAGGACGAGGGCCAGGGCGGCATCCCCGTCAAAGCCGGCTTGAGGACTCGAGAACGGCCCGCCGTACTTGTGCGTGCCGTGGGCGGAGCCTCTCAGGGCATGCAGCCCGACCCAGACGTCCCGGTCGGCCTGGGACTCGTCCGTGTCCCAGAGGTAGGCCGCCAGCACCCAGCGCGCGCCGGGCAGGATCCAGGCGAGCCCGGCCTGGCCATCGGGATCGTCCGGAGCCAGCCATCCCTTCCCCCAGCGCTCGGTGACGGGATCCGCCGGGTTGCCGCTGTCCCCCGCGCCCAGGTCGGACTCGGCCAGGACCGCCCACATGCCTGCCTGGCGGCCGATCATCAGGGCCTGGGTATTGCCCGTGCCCTCCCAACGCACACAGCTGACATCCACCCCGCTGTTCCAGGGCTGCACCACGGTCTTGGCCCAGTAGAGCAGGGCCCCATGGATACCGGTGGCGTCCAGGGGCAGATTGCCCTGGGCCCGGAAGGCGGGGGCCCGGTTGTCCTGGAGCAGGAGGCCGTCGGGACAGAGCAGGTTCGCCTCGCCCGGAGGATCCGGCCAGACGCTCCCGGTC
>JAHFOU010000005.1 GCA_023261525.1 Planctomycetota bacterium
GCCGAAGGCCGAGACCGAGGCGTCGAAGGAGGCGTTCGGGAAGGGCAGGGCGAGGGCATCGCCCAGCGCCGTCCGCGCCACGCCCTTGGCCCGGGCCCTCGCCAGCATGGGGGCGCTGAAGTCGCAGGCGACGGGTCTGGCGCCTTTCTTCCCGAAAGCCAGGGAGAGGTCCCCGGTCCCGGCGCAGACGTCGAGGAGGGTGGCGCCCGCCGGCAGGGACATCTCCGTCACCATGCGGCGGCGCCAGAGGAGGTCGAGGCCCCCGGAGAGGACGTGGTTCAGGGCGTCGTAGCGCGGGGCGATGGCGTCGAACATCCCCCGCACGTCGGAGGGGGCGCGCTCGGTCGGGGAGGGAGCCAGGCCCGTCATGCGGGCATGATAGCCCCTTAGAGCCCGAATTCCTTCCAGCGGTCCGACACGCGCCTGCGGATCGTCTCGTCCATGGCGATCTCCTCGGGCCATTCCCGGGTATAGCCCTCGGAGGCCAGCTTGCGCGTGGCGTCGATCCCGACCTTGGAGCCCCAGTTGGGCATGGGCGAGGCATGGTCCAGGGAGTCCACCGGGCCCTCCGCGAACATGAAATCCCGCTTGGGATCGATGGCGGAGAAGGCCTTCCAGGCCACCTCCTTCAGGTCGTGCACGTTCACGTCGTGGTCCACGATGACCACCGTCTTCGTGAACATGAGCTGGCCCAGGCCCCAGACCGCGCTCATCACCTTGCGGGCATGCTGGGGATAGCGCTTCTTGATCGAGATGATCGCCAAATTATGGAAGACCCCCTCGAAGGGCAGGTTCATGTCCACGATCTCGGGCAGGACTTGCCTGACGAGCGGCAGGAAGATGCGCTCCGTGGCCTTGCCCAGATAGTCGTCCTCCTTGGGCGGGGCGCCGACGACGATGGTGGGATAAACGGGGTTCCTGCGGTGGGTCATCCCCGTCAGGTGGAAGACCGGATAGAGGTCGGCGGCCGAGTA
Organism: Planctomycetota bacterium; assembly: GCA_023261525.1. Classification (GTDB taxonomy): domain Bacteria; phylum Planctomycetota; class SBBH01; order JAHFOU01; family JAHFOU01; genus JAHFOU01. Next base: position 975 of record JAHFOU010000005.1, read on the forward strand.
GTAGCCGTTGTGGTCCCCGAAGGGACCTTCCGTCTTCAGTTCGGAAGGATCCACGTACCCCTCCAGCACGAACTCCGCGTCGGCGGGGACCTCCAGGTCCACGGTCTTGCACCTCACCAGCTCCACGGGCTTCTTGCGCAGGAAGCCGGCGAAGAGCATCTCGTCCACCTGAGGCGGGAGCGGGGCCGTGGCGGTATAGGGTAGGCAGGGATCCCCCCCCAGGACGATGGCCACCTCGATCCTCCTCCCCTTCGCCTTGGCCTCCGCGGCATGGCGGGCGCCGTCCTTGTGGATCTGCCAGTGCATCATGGCCGTTCTGGCATCCACGACCTGGATGCGGTACATCCCGACGTTGCGGTTCCCCGTGGAGGGGTCCTTCGTGAACACCATGGGCAGGGTGATGTAGCGCCCGGCGTCCTTGGGCCAGCACTGGAGGATGGGCAGGAGATCGAAGGACGGCTCGTTGACGACCACCTCCTGGCAGATCCCGGAGCCGACGGACTTCGGGGCCCAGGAGCCCATGTCCAGGAGCGTGGGGAGCATCTTCAGCTTCTCGAGCATTCCGGACGGAGGCTTCATCTGGAGCAGGGCCTGGACCTGGGCGGCGATCTCCTCGACGTCCTCGACGCCCAGGGCCCAGGCCATGCGCTTCATGGAGCCGTAGGTGTTGATGGCGACGGGGAAGGGCGAGCCCTTGACCTTCTCGAAGAGGACGGCGGGGCCGCCCTTCCGCACGAGGCGGTCGGCGATCTCGGTGATCTCGAGCTTGGGGTCGACCTCGGCCTTGACCCGCTTCAGTTCCCCGGCGGACTCGAGCCGGGAGAGGAAGTGCTGGAAGTGGTCGTAGGGCATGGCGGGGAGGCTAGCGGCAGGGCGCCGGATTCGCAAGATCGGATCATGGCCTGGGCTTGCCCGCCCTCGCCGGCGCAGGCATCATGGGCGGCGCATCCCCGGAAGAAGGAGGACTTCATGGTCAGTGTGGACAAGGTCGTCATCGCCGTCGGCAAGCCGGAGGCGATGGCGAAGTTCTACACCGAGGTGTTCGGCGCCAAGCTCCAGGGCATGGCGATGCAGGGCACCACCCTCTACAGCGGCACGCTTGGGAACCTGGAGCTCGTCCTGTGCCCGAAGGAGATCGCCGGGATCCAGGCCGACCAGAACACCATCCAGCTCCGCTTCGTGGTCCACGACGTCGCCAAGACGATGGAGGCTGCCGTCAAGGCGGGCGGGCAGAAGATCGACGCAGGGTCCATCCGCGATCCGGACGGGAACTCCATGGAGCTGATCCGGAAGGGGTCCTAGCCCAGGAGGCGACGCATCGGCCCCGGGTAATTCGTGATGACGCCGTCCACGCCGAGCCTGGCCAGGCGCAGGGCCTCCTTGGGGGCGTTCACCGTCCAGGGATAGACCGAGAGCTTCATCGACTTAGCCTTCTTCATGAAGGCCTTGTCCACCAGACGTGAGCGGGGATCGATGGCCGCACAGCCCAGCCGCTTGGCCCGTGCCAGGTCGGAAGCCTTCTCCGCGGTGAACGCCGTCCTCACCCAGGGGAAGCGGCGCCGGACCGAGGTCAGGAAGCCGTCGTATTCCGAGGCCACCAGAACCGGCAGGCTTCTCAGGATGGGCTCGTACCGCCCGATCCAGGAGGGATCCCGATCCTTGGTATCCAGGATGAGGAGCTTCTGACGGCATCCCATCGCCAGGATCTCCTCCAGCGTGAGGATGCGCTGGCGTCGAAACGGCGCGTCAAACCAGGAGCCCGCGTCCAGCTTCCGGACCTGGGCCATCGTCATGGATCTCACCAGGCCCGAGCCGTCCGTGGTCCGGTCCACCGTGGCGTCGTGCAGGATGGCCACGCGGCCGTCCTTCGTCAGGCGGAGGTCGAATTCCAGCCCCTCACAACCGGACGCCAGCGCCTTGCGGAACGCGGCGGGCGTGTTCTCCGGCGCCGCACCCGAGAAGCCCCGGTGGGCGATCACGAGGGGCTTCCTCATTTCGCAGGCTTCTCCCCCGCCGTCGGGTCCAGCGCCAGCCAGCGCGTGCGGGCCGCCTCGGCCTCGCGCTTCAGGGAGCCTTCCCGCACCCAGGCCACCGGCATCGTGAAGACCGTCCTCAGGGCCTTGAGGGGAGCCACCACCAGGAGGTCGGCCGTGAAGGCCAGCCCCCCCAGGCAGCAGGTCCCCGTCCCGGCGTTCTCCGGGCTCACGCCGGCCTGGACCCGCTTCGAGAGGGGAAGGGGTGAAGACTGGGCCACCAGGGTCTCGGCCAGCCGGGCGCAGACCGCATAGAGGCCCTGGGGAAAGCGGGGATCCTTCGGGTGCTCCCGCGCCTCGGCCTGAAGCGCCAGCCTCTCCCGCTCCAGCCCGCGGTCGGGATGGTAGTAGGGGAAGCAGCCCGCCAGGAGCAGGGGCAGGAGGACGACCAGCCTGCGCGCCGGCAGGCCGGCCATCAGCGGCCCTTCTGGAGGCGCTTCACCACCGCGGCAGCGTATTCCTTGGTCCCGACCGCCGAGGGGTCGTCCTTGGAGGGCTTGAGGTCGTAGGTGACGTCCTTGCCCTCCTTGATCACGGCGGCCACGGCGGCCTCGAGGCGCTCCGAGGCCTCCTTCTCCCCCAGGTGCTCCAGCATGAGCACGCCGGAGAGGATGACGGCCGTGGGATTGATCTTGTTCAGGCCCTTGTACTTGGGGGCCGAGCCGTGGGTGGCCTCGAACAGGGCCGTGCCGCCCAGGCCGAGGTTGGCCCCGGGGGCGATGCCCAGGCCGCCGATCAGGCCCGCGCAGAGGTCGCTCACGATGTCCCCGTACAGGTTGGGCAGGACCAGGACGTCGTACATCTCGGGGAACTGCACCAGCTGCATGCACATGTTGTCCACGATGCGGTCCTCGAAGGCGATGTCGGGGTAGCGCTTAGCCACCTCGCGGGCGGTCGCCAGGAAGAGCCCGTCGGTGAACTTCATGATGTTGGCCTTGTGGACGGCAGTGACCTTCTTGCGCTTGTACTTGCGGGCGTACTCGAAGGCGCAGGTCACGATGCGGTCGGTCCCGGAGACGGAGATGGGCTTGATCGAGAGCCCGGAGTCGGGGCGGATCTTCTTCTTCGCGGCCTTGGAGATCTCATCGATGAAGCGCACGGCGTCCGGCGTGCCCTTCTCGAACTCGATGCCGGCATAGAGGTCCTCGGTGTTCTCGCGCACGATGACGAGGTCGATGTTCTGGTAGCGGCTGCGGACGCCGGGGTAGGTCTTGCAAGGGCGCACGCAGGCGAAGAGGTCCAGGGACTGGCGCAGGGCCACGTTCACGGAGCGGAAGCCCGAGCCCACGGGTGTGGTGATGGGCCCCTTGAGGGCGACCTTGTTCTTGCGGATGGACTCGATAACCTGGTCGGGCAGGGGCGTGCCCTTGGCGGCCATGACGTCGGCCCCGGCCTGCTGGACGTCCCAGTCGATCTTCACGCCGGTGGCCTCGATGCACTTCAGGGCGGCCTCGCAGATCTCGGGGCCGGTGCCGTCTCCGGGAATCAGGGTGACGTTGTGCGCCATGGGCTTGGGGTCTCCGAAGGGTTGGGCGGGGATTCTACTATACTCTCCCCCCTCCATGCGCATCCTCGTCACCGGCGCCGCGGGCTTCGCGGGCCGCCACCTGATCCGGGAGCTGGTCCGCCGCAGGGGGACCGTCCACGCCCTGGTCCGCCGGGCCGATCAGGCCCGCGCCCTGAGAGCCCTGGGCGCGACGCCTATCCTGGGGGATGTCACCCGGCCGGCCGACCTCCGCCGCGCGGTGCGCAGGGCCCGCCCGGATGCCGCGGCCCATCTGGCCTCCCTGGCCTTCGTCCCGGATGCGGAGAAGGATCCGGCACGGGCCCGCCGTGTCATCGTGGGCGGGACCGAGAACCTGATGAGGGCCCTGCCCCCCTCCTGCCGTGTCCTCCTCGTGAGCTCGGGCATGGTCTATGGCCCGACGGGGCGGCGCCTGCCTGCCGAGTCCACCGCCCCGGCCCCCGCAAGCCCCTACGCGGCTTTGAAGCTCGAGGCCGAGATCCGTGCCCTGGCCCTGAGGCCGGACGTCCTCATCGCCCGGCCCTTCAACCATGCCGGCCCCGGCCAGGACCCCCGTTTCGTCGTTGCCGACTTCGCCCGCCAGATCGCCCGCATCGAGGCCGGCCTCCAGCTCCCCCGGATGATCGTGGGCGACCTGAGGTCCCGCCGGAGCTTCCTCGACGTCCGCGACGTGGCAAGGGCCTATGTCCTCCTGCTGGCCAAGGGCCGCCCCGGAACCGTCTACAACGTGGCCGGGGCCGAGGCCTCCATCCGGGGCATCCTCCTTTCCCTGAAGCGCCTGGCCCGCGTGAGGATCGCCGTCGTATCCCACGCCTCCAAACGCCGGGGCACCTCCCGCTTCGCCGGCTCGGCCGCCCGCCTGAGGCGGGAAACCGGCTGGGCCCCCAAGATTCCCCTTTCCCGGACCCTGAGGGACGTGCTATCCGAGTGGCGCCACAAGGAGGAGGTCTAGATGCCGACATCCCTGGTCACCGGAGGCGCGGGCTTCATCGGGAGCCATGTGGCCGACAGCCTGCTGGCTTCCGGCCACAAGGTGGTCGTCCTGGACGACCTGAGCGGGGGCTTCCGCGAGAACGTCCCGGCCCAGGCGGAGTTCGCCCAGGCCTCCTGCACCGACGTGGACGCGGTGAACGCCCTCTTCGCCACGCACCGCTTCGACTTCGTCTACCACCTGGGCGCCTATGCCGCCGAGGGCCTCAGCCATTTCATCCGACGGTTCAACTACACGAACAACGTGATCGGGAGCGTGAACCTGGTCAACGCCTCGGTGAACCACGGTGTGAAATGCTTCGTCTTCACCTCAAGCATCGCGGTCTACGGCCCGGGCCAGTCCCCCATGCGCGAGGACATGACGCCGGAACCGGAGGACCCCTACGGCGTGGCGAAGTACGCGGTGGAGCTGGACCTGGCCGCGGCGCGGCGGATGTTCGGGCTGAACTCCGTCGTCTTCCGTCCCCACAACGTCTACGGGGAGCGCCAGAACACGGCCGACCGCTACCGCAACGTGCTGGGGATCTTCATGAACCAGATCTTGAGCGGCGAGCCCTGCTCCATCTTCGGGGACGGGGAGCAGACGCGGGCCTTCACCTACATCTCGGACGTGGCGCCGGTCATCGCGCGGGCGCCCTCCGTGCCGGCGGCCCTGAACCAGGCCTTCAACATCGGGGCGGACAAGCCCTACACGGTGAACCGCCTGGCGGAAGTCGTGCAGGAAGCCATGGGAAAGAAGACCGGCGTGAAGCACCTGGAGGCCCGCAAGGAGGTCGTCCACGCCTTCTCGGACCACGCGAAGGTGGCGAAGGTCTTCGGGAAGTCGACGCCGGTCACCCTGGAAGAGGGCGTGGCCCGGATGGCGACATGGGTGAAGTCCGTCGGGCCGCGCAAGCCGACGGTGTTCGACGGGATCGAAGTGGAGAAGAACCTGCCCCCGTCCTGGCGGGCGGCGATGAAGAAGGGGTAGCGGGGTGTTCGGACTCAAACGCTCCGACCTCTGGCGTCTCCTGGGTCTCACCGTACTCGGAGTGATCTCCCTCGTGGTTTGCGTCGTCGCGCTGGACGCTTGGTGGGATCCGTTCGGCCCTCTGACCACCACCGGTGTAGCACCGTGGCGACCGTTCGGACTCTCAGTTCCCGGACCCCGGTGGACACAGCCGGGGCTGGAGTTTCTGGCGATCTTCTGGCTGTCCTTTTTCCTGTCGGGAACGCTGGTTTTGTCGCTTGGCCCTACCGAAGGCAGGATCCGCTTCCGAAGTTTCGCTGCCGTTTGCCTCTGGCCCTCCCTGATCTGTACCCCCCTCGTTGTCGCCACCACTTGGTGGGGTTATATGCTTTCTTCGAAGGATCCCTTGTTCAAGCATTTCGATGTGATCAACAGAGCCATGATGATCCTCACGTTCAGCGGCGTGACCGCCTGGCCCCTGACCTGGTCCCTCGACGCCGTCCGGCGCCGACGCCGCGCCCTGGACGCCGCAGGAAAGGAACCCCCAGCATGAAGAACATCCCCGCCCTGATCGAGGCCCTGGACGACGATGGCGAGAAGGGCCCCCGCCGGGCCCTCCGCGCGCTGGTCGCCCTCGGCCGACCGGCCCTCAAGCCCCTGCTGGAATCCGCGGCAGACCCCCGGATCCGCCTGAGGCGCTGGGCCCTGGAGGCCCTGGGGGAGATCGGCGGCCCCCAGACCCGCCTGGCCATCCGCAAGGGCACCCGGGATCCCGCCATGAGCGTGCGCTACCACGCGCTCCAGGCCCTGCGCAGGACTCGGGATCCCCAGGCCGTACCCCTCCTGATCCGCCTCCTGGAGGACCCCAGCGGGGGCATCCGCATCAACGCCGTGGATGCCCTGGCCGCGTTGAAGTCGAAGCGCGCCGTGCCGGCGCTAAGGAAGCGCCTGAAAGACCCCAAGGACTACGTGAGACGCCAGGCCCGCAAGGCCCTGGCCGCGCTGAAAGCCTAACGCCCCATCCCCAGGCGGTCGGCCAGCATCCCCGGCAGGCCCGCCGCGCGGATCTTGCGGCCGGTCGACTGAAAGTCGTACTCCAGGCGGTGGAGCACCGCCTCCCCCTTCTCCATGTCGTAGAGGCAGAAGGCCGTGCGGGGGTCCCCGTCCCGCGGCTGGCCCACCGAGCCCACGTTGACCAGCACCGGCCGGCCCGTCTCCACCGGGGCCCTCAGGTCCTGGGAGACCTCCAGGCTCTCCTCCCCCGCATGCAGGCGCACCCAGACCGGCAGGTGGGAGTGGCCCAGGAAGCAGACCGGGCGGTCCAGCACCGCCAGGGACTCCGCCGCGTCCGCCTCCGTCATGAGGTAGTGGAACTCCTCCGGGTGGTGCAGGGTTCCATGGGAGACCGCATACGCCTCCTCCCGGATCGTGTAGGGCAGGGCCTTGAGCAGGGCGATCTCCTTGGGAGAGATCTTCCCCGCCGTCCACTCCACTGCCGCGCGGGCATAGGCGTTGAAGCCGTCCAGGGAAAGGCCGCCCGCCACGGCCAGGTCGTGGTTGCCCATCACGATGCCCGCACCCAGGGACCCCAGCACATCCAGGCAGGGAGAGGGATCGGCCCCGTAGCCCACCACGTCGCCCACGCTGACGACCTTGTCGTACCCCAGGCGCTTGGCCTCGGCCAGGACCGCCGTCAGGGCCTCCAGGTTGGCATGGATGTCCCCGAGCACCAAGAGACGCATCAGGCGATCTCCCGGCGCTCGAAGAGGCGCACCGCCACGGCCAGCACGGCGGACGCATAGAGTCCGGCGTACAGGAGGCCCGCCGCCGCGTAGGAGGGCGGGATGGGCATGCCCCGGGCCGCGGCCTCGCTCAGGTCGTAGAGCTCCAGGTCGGGCAGGACGAGGCGCAGGCCCCAGGCCATCGGGCCGGAGGAAAGGGAGCCCGCCACATGCCCCAGCAGGTAGATCCCCAGGCAGGCCGCCAGGGTGGCCAGGGGCGCCAGGCGGACGGAGAAGAGCACGGCCAGGGCGGCAAGGGCCGCCGCCTGGGAAAAGCCCAGCAGGACGCCTCCCGCCAGGTCCCAACGGATGGCGGGTCGTGAGAGAGGCACCTCCTCGCTCCCCCTCTCCAACCAGTGTTCCAGGGGGGCCGCCAGAATCTGGCCCTCGGTCAGCCAGGCGCAGAGAAGAAGGGCGCCCGCTAGCACCACGGCCGCCACGGCCAGGGAGGCCAGGATGCCCAGGTAGCGGCCCAGGAGGTAGTCGCGGCGGGACAGGGGCTTGGCCAGCACCGTCATGGCCGTGCGCTGGGACAGCTCATCAGACAGGAAGGTGGCCGCAGGCCAGAGGCCCAGGATGCCCAGGCAGAGAGCGGTGGAGGCCAGACCCACGTCCAGGAGGAACTTCAGGTCTCCCCGGTCCTCCAACGTGAAGGAGGGCAGGAAGGTGGACAGGAAGAGGAGGAGGGCCGTGGCGCCCACCGCCGCCCGGGTGAGGGGCTGGGCCAGGAGATCCCGGGCCGTCAGACGGGCCAGGGCCCAGGTGGCAGGCCTCATGCGCGCCTCCTCAGGCGTTTGCGGACGAGGCTGGTGGTCACAGCCCCCCGAACCTCCAGGGAGACCAGCTCGTGCCCCGTGCCCTTGCACCAGGCCTTCAGGTCCCCCGGCACCCCCGGATCGTCGGCCAGGAGCTCGACCTCCTCCCCTTCCGCCATGCGCTTCATCTCATCGGCCGTACGCACGATGGGGACGGGACAGAAGAGGCCGCGGCAGTCCAGGGTCCGCATCATGCGACGGCCCCCTGGGTGGCGGGAGGGGCCAGGGCCCTCAGGCGGGCGACGGCCCGGACCAGGACGCCGAGCGCCCGGTCCACGTCCTCCCCGGTGGTGGACGGCCCGGCGGACAGCCTCAGCGAACCCCGGGCCAGGGATTCCGGAAGGCCCAGGGCCAGGAGGACGGGGTCGGCCTTGAGGGTCTGGGAGGCGCAGGGGGACCCAGTGGAGGCCCACACGCCTTCGGCAGCCAGGGCCGTGACCAGGGCCTCGCCGTCCAGGCCGTCCAGCACGCAGGAGGCATGGCCCGGGATGCGCCTCCGGGGATCCCCGGTGAGCCGCACACCGGGCAGGCGAGTCAGGCCCTCCCGCAGGCGCAGGCCCAGAACCTCCAGCCTCCGCACGCGGTCCGGCATCCCCCGCCGCACCACCTCGGCGGCGGCCCCCAGGGCGGCGATGGCCCCGAGGGCCGGCATGCCGGGGCGGAGCCCCCCTTCCTGGGTGCCCCCCTCGATCAGGGGGCGCAGGCCCAGGCCCGGCCTCAGGACCAGGGCCCCGGCCCCGGCCACGCCGCCCAGGTGGTGTCCGGAGAGGGAGAGGGCGTCCACGCCCAGCTCCCGGAAGGAGAGCGGACCGAAGGGGGCGGCCACGCAGGCGTCGGTGTGGAAGAGGGCTCCGGCCTCGTGGGCGAGCCGGACCAGGGGCTCCAGCGCCTGCCAGGTTCCGATGCCGGGATGGGCCAGGACCACGCTGACCAGGGCCGTGCCGGGCTTCAGCGCGGCCGCCAGGGCCTGGGGCGTCACCCGCCCCTCCGGATCCACCCCGATGCGGGAGAGGCTCCAACCCTGGCGTTCCAGGGTCCGGGCCGGATGGTCCACGGCATAGGGCTCGAGCGCGGAGATCACGAGATGGCGTCGGCCGGATGCCGCGGCGGCGCAGAGACCCTTCAGGGCAAGATTGTCGGACTCCGTGCCGGAGGAGGTGAAGAGCAGGCCCTCGGGATCCGCATCCACCAGGGCGGCCACCCGGAGACGGGCGGCCTCGAGGACCGCGGCGGCGCGGGAGGCGGCCTCCCCCAGGGCGGAGGGGTCGCCCCAGGAAGCGGCCTGGGCGTCCGCGGCGGCACGGAGGGCCTCCGGCAGGGGCGCGAGCGTGGTGGCGGCGTCCAGGTCGGTCATGGCCTGCGAGTGTACCCGAAGTATGCCTCCCTTGACGATGCCCCAGGACGTGCTAGAGTTCCCTTCGGTAGGAAAAACGGTCCCGAACGGGCAAACCCGCCGAAAGACGGGGACGCAAAGCCAGGAGCCTAACGCCTCCCCCACCGGAGGCCAGGGTCGTCCGGTTGCCGAAAGACCCGCCGCGGGGCCGGGAAAGGGAGCGACGTGACCCCATCCTCGCCTTGGATTCGCCCCCCTCAGGGCGTAGAATCGCGGCCCTTCCCATGATCCGCGCCAAACGCCTCCTCGGTCTCGATCTCGGCCTCTCCTCGGTGAAGGCCGTGGAGCTGACCCGGGACGGGGACGTCCTGTCCGTCACCGCGGCGGCCCAGGCCCCGGTGAGCTCCCCCACGGAGCTGACGGGCACCATCCGGGAGACCCTGAGGAGGGGCGGGTTCCACACCAAGCTCACCTGCCTGAACGTCTCGGGCCGCCTGGTCTCGGTGAAGTACATCACCCTGCCGGCCATGAGCGACCAGGACCTGAAGAAGGCCCTTCCCTTCGAGGCCGACAAGCACATCCCCTTCGAGGTGGGCGACGCCTGCCTGGACGGACAGCGCATCGGGGAGCCGGAGGAGGGCGCCAAGGAGATCACCGCGGTCCTGGCGGCCGCCAAGCGCAACCTCGTCCTGGAGAGGGCCCAGCTCGTCTCCTTCTGCGGCCTGGCCCCCGCCATTGTGGACGTGGACGTCTTCGCCGCGGGCAACGCCTTCGAGGTCAGCGCGATGGCAGGAGGCCCGGTGGATGCGGCCCGCTCCGTCGCCGTGGTGGACCTCGGCGCCTCCAAGACCAGCGTCAACATCCTGAAGGGCACGGCCACCTGCTTCACCCGCGAGATCTATGTCGGCGGCAACGACGTCACCGAGGCCATCGCCAAGCGCCTCTCCCTCTCCCCGTCGGATGCGGAGGCGGCCAAGTGCGCCCCCGGCGACCGGGAGGCCGCCTGCCGCCAGGCGACGGCCATGACCCTGGAGGACCTGGCCAACGAGGTCCGCATGTCCCTGGAGTTCTATGAGAACCAGTTCGAGTCCTCCGTGAGCGAGGTCCTCCTCTGTGGGGGCGCGGCCCGCCTGCCCTGGCTGGCGGAGACCTTCCAGACCATCCTGGGCAAGCCCACGTCCGTCTGGAACCCCTTCAAGAACCTGCCGGCCGGCCCCGGGGTGGACGCCGCGAGCCTGGGCGGGGGCTATGCCGTGGCCCTGGGGCTGGCCTCGCGCCTGAGGTCGCTGTGATCCAGGTCAACCTGCTTCCGGAGGAGATGCGGGCCCAGGAGAGCACCCCCTGGCCCCGCCGCCTGGCGATCTTCGCGGGGGCCGGGATCCTGACGGCCCTGCTCTGCATGGTGGGCGTCCAGCGCCTGAAGACCCTCCCCGGATCCCGCGACCACCGGAACGACCTCCAGAAGCAGCTGGCCGTGGCCGCCGAGAACGTCCGGACCAAGATCGACCCCCTCAAGCGGGACCTGAACCTCCTGGACCAGCGGCAGGCCCTCCTGACCCAGCTCGGCACGGGATTCCTGCGCTGGACCCCCCGCCTGGACGCCCTGCACCAGACCCTCCGGAACGACCTGAGCGGGGTCTGGATCACCGGGTTCTCCTATGACGAGCGCCCGGCCAAGGGTGCCGTGCCGGGGAAGGCCGCCGCGGAGAGGCTCCTGACCGTCTCGTTCGCCGCCAGCGACTTCTCCGACTCCCCCACCTTCTACACGATGACCAACGAGGAGAAGATCGCCGAGGTGGTCCGCCGCCTCTCCCGGGCCGAGGGGTTCAAGAAGGACGTCATCGGGATCAACGTCTCCTCCTGGGCCCTCACCGACGACTTCCTCAAGCCGCCCTGGAACGTGCGCGCCATCACCTTCCCGGTGAACGTCCTGCTGACCCCGCCCCCCGCCCCGCCCGCCCCCAAACCGCCGGCCCCGCCGGCCAAGCAGGGATAGACGCCGTGGCCGCCTCCCTCCCCACCATGACCGAGAAGCAGCGCCTGCTCATTTCCGTGGCGGTCGTCGTGCTCGGCAGCGTGGGCCTCGGCACCGTCTGGGGATTCGGCTTCCGGCAGGAACGGGAGCTGGATGCCCAGTCCGAGTCCCTGGAACGCCAGCTGAAGCAGGCCCAGGCCGACCTAGCCCTCCAGGACGAACTGGAGAAGCGCCACCGGGAAAGCCTGGACCTGGCGGACTCCCTCGCCGCCCAACTCCCCGCCGAGGAGGACCGGGAAGGGGTCTTCGAGATCCTCCAGCAGGCCAAGCTCCAGGCCGGGGAGGCCGGCGGCGGCGTGGAGTTCGCGATCCACGAGGGCAAGACGGTCGAGCCCAAGGCAGCCCAGAAGAAGCTCCAGGTCTCGACCTGCGAGGAAAGGACCCTGGGCCTGGTCGTGGCGGGGACCTGGTCCGGATTCGTCTCCTTCCTGGACGGCATCGAGCACGCGGACCGCCTGATCGGGGTCAAATCCTTCAAGACCGACTCCCCCGCGAAGGAGGACCCCCTCACCTACCAGTACCACCTCACGCTCTCCTACTACTGGCTGAAGGGCCCCGCGGCGGGAGGCGCCCCGTGAACCTGCTGACCCCCCTCCTTCTGGCGCTCGCGATGGACGCCGCCGCGCCGGCGCCCCAGCCGGCCGAAGGGCAGGGAAAGCTCTGGAGGGAAGCCTCGGCCCCCTTCCGGCGCCGGGCCCAGACCTCGCGCCCCACGGGCCATCTGGCCGCGACCGACTCCATCCAGAAGCGCCGGGCCCTGAGAAGCCCCTTCTCCCCTCCGGCCGGGGACCTGCCCGACCTCAAGAAGCTCCCGCCCAAGGCCAAGGTGGTGGGCATCGCGGAAGGCTCCCTCCTCCTGGAGGAGATCGAGCAGCAGATCGGGAAGCTCTCCGAGTCCATGGATGGCGCGCCCCCCGACCGCCTCCTGAAGACGGCGGACGCCCTGGGGTCCCGCCTGGCGGCCCTCCTCCTCTCCAGCAAGCCCCAGCGGGAGAAGGCCGAGACCCTGTCCGCCTCCCTGGCCGAGGTGAGGGGCCGGCTGGAGCGACGGGCCGCCTTCGCCGCCCTGAACCCCCGGGTGAAATTCATCATCTGGGCCCCGGAGGGGCAAGGAGAAGGGGCAGGGAAGTCCCTGGCCGTGGTCAACCAGCGCGTCCTGCATGAGGGGGACGTCCTGGTCCCCGGGGTGACGGTCGGCAAGATCCTGCAGCACGAGGTGCGATTCGATCTGGGCGGCGAGCAGGTCGCCGTCGGGCTCAAGTGATCCAAGGGACGGAGTAAGGAGATTCCCATGAAGACGAAATCCCCCGCCTGGCTCGCCCTCCTGGCGCTCCCCCTGCTGGCGGCCGAGCCTCCTGCCGCCCCGGCCCCCGCCGCGACGCCGGTTCCGGCCGCAACCGCCGCCCCCCGGGCGTCGGACGGAAGCAATCCCCTGATCAGCCTGGATTTCCAGGACAAGCCCCTTTCCGAGGTGGCCGACTACCTCTCCCGCCTGGCCGGGGTCACCATCGCCCCCGCCCCGGAGATGGCCTCCCGGAAGATCACCGTGCTGGTCCACACCCTGGACTGGAAGAAGGCCCTGGGCCTGGTGGCCGAGCAGGCCGGCGGCTACGTCGAGGAGGTCGCCCCCAACCTCTACAAGATCACCAATCCCCCGCGCGTGACCTACGCCACCCTGACCGAGGGGAACGACATCAAGGAGGTCCTGGCCGTCATCGCCGAATACGCCGGGGCCAACATCGTGATCTCGGAAAGCGTGAAGGGGAAGGTGAACCTGCGCCTGAAGGACGTGCCCTGGAAGCACGCCGTCCAGCAGGCCGTCAAGGCCGCCGGCGACTACACCGTGGTCCAGGAGGACTTCAACCTCCTGCGCGTGATCCCCACGTCGGCCCTGGCCAACCAGATCGAGAACCGCGTCTTCGGGCTCAAGTTCCTGCACGCCCCGGCCAACTACAAGGCCACCCTGAAGACCAACTACGCCCTGGCCAGAGACTACACCCCCACCGGCATCCCCAAGGACCTCAAGCCGCCCCTGGAGGACTTCACCCTCTACAAGTCCCTCAAGAACTGCCTGACCCCCGGCCTGGGCAAGCTGGAGTACGACTTCATCTCCAACTCCTTCATCGCCACCGACGTGAAGCCCCGCCTGGACGAGATGCAGCGCATCATCGAGCTCCTGGACGTGGAGCCGGTGCAGATCCAGGTGGACGTGAAGTTCGTGATCACCTCGAATACCGACCTCTTCGACTTCGGGATCGACTGGGGCACCGCCGGAAACACCGGCCCCAGGCCCTCCATCTCCGGCGGCTCCATGCTCCACAAGCTCCCCTTCAACATCGGGGACGGCGGGTTCGAGGACCACCTGACCCTGAGCCGCCTTCCCGACGGCTCCGCCGGGGGCCCCAACGCGGCCGACCTCGCCACCGCGGGCAACCACTTCACCTTCGGCACCCTGGACTTCACCAGCGTCCAGGCCGTCCTGAAGTTCTTCAAGCGCGACGTGGAGTCCAAGGTGGTCCAGTCCCCCAAGATCATCACCCTGGACAACGAGGAGGCCACCATCTTCGTCGGGGACACCATCAAGTACGCCAAGACCGAGGCCTCGTCCTCCTCCAGCGGGACCCTGACCTTCGTCCTCACCGAGGTGGACACCCCGGTCCGCACCGGCTTCCAGCTCTACGTCCTGCCCCATGTGGTGCCGGGCACCGGCAAGATCCTGATGACCGTCATCCCCGAGGCCAACGACCTCTCCGGCACCGGGGCCGGCATCGCCGGCTTCGACCGCTATACCAACGGCACCCAAACCATCGACCTGCCCAGGGTCACGAGCCGGACCCTGGTGACCAAGATGCTCCTGGAGGACGGCCAGACCGTGGTCATCGGCGGCCTCCTCAAGGAGAACCAGTCCAAGTCCACGAACAAGCTCCCGTTCTTCGGCGACCTGCCCCTGATCGGCTGGCTCTTCAAGTCCGAGGACCGCAGCGCGGTGCAGGACAACCTGGTGATCTTCATCACCCCGCGCGTGGTGAGGAACTCGGCCGAGACCCAGAGCGCCCTGGCGACGGAGCTGAAGGCCCGCGACAAGCAGCTCCAGAACGAGTTCCCCCAATCCCCCAAGACCGAGCCCGAGGCCAAGGAGGCGGAGAAGCCGCCCCAACAGGGAAAGTGACCGAGGCCCTCCGCCAGCGCCTTCGCCTGCGTTTCGCGAAGCGCGGGGACGCCCGTTTCCTCTCCCACCACGACCTCATGCACGCGTGGGAGATGGCCCTGCGCCGCTCGGGCCTGCCCCTGAAGCTCACGGAGGGCTACAACCCCCGCATCCGCCTGTCCATGCCCCTGGCCCTGGGGCTGGGCATCGCCTCCGAGGACGAGATCCTGGAGATCGAGCTGGACGGCTGGACCCCGGCCGACGAGGTCCGCGCCAAGCTGGAGTCCCAGCTTTCCCCCGGCATCGTGCTCATGGACCTGGACCTGGTCCAGCCGGGCCAGAAGGGCCAGGTGGCCTGGGTGGAGTATTCGGTCCGCCTGGGCGATGCGGACGGGGAGAAGCTCCAGGCCCTGTTGGACCTGCAGGCGGTGATGGTGGAGCGCGTCAAGGAGGAGGAGCGCAAGAAGATCGACATCCGGCCCTACCTGCTGGACGTCCGGCGCGAGGGCCCTGAGGACTGGCGGGTGAGGTTCCGCGTCACCCCGACGGGCACGGCGAGGCCGGACGAGCCCCTGAAGGCCATCGGGATTGCGGGGCCCCAGGTGGCGGGGATGCTGACCAAGATGAAGACGGGGATGGAGGGCCCCGGCCCGAACCGCTAGCGCCCCAGAAGCCCCAGGAACCCCTTCTCGTCCACCACCTTCACCTCCAGGCGCTTCGCCGTTTCCAGTTTCGCCCCGGCGTCGGCGCCGGCCACCACAAGGGAGGTCTTCCGGCTGACCGAATCCCCCACGCGGGCGCCTGCCGCTTCCGCGAGCGCCTTGGCCTCCGCCCTCGGCAGGATCATGGCCCCCGTGAACACCACCGTCATCCCGGCCAGGGGACCTTCCGCGGCCCGCTTGGACTCCGCCTGGGGGCGGATCCTTTCCAACAGGCGCTCCACCAGCCGCCGGTTGTGGGGCTCCGCGAACCAGCCCCGCACCGAGGCCGCCACCGCCGGCCCCACGTCCGGGACCTTCTGGAGGGCTTCCTCGTCCGCGGCCATCAGCTTCTCCATGGAGCCGAAATGCTCGGCCAGATCCTTCCCCGTCCTCTCCCCCACCTGGCGTATCCCCAGGGCGTACAGGAAGCGCCCCAGCGTCGGGGTCCGGGAGCGCTCCAGCTGGGCAACGAGGTTGGCCGCCGACTTCTCGGCCATGCGGTCCAGGCCGACCCACTGCTCCAAGGTCAGTTCGTAGAGATCCGCAGCGTCCTTCACCAGGCCCTTGGCCACCACCTGATGGGCCAGCTTGTCGCCCAGGCCCGCCAGGTCCATGGCGTCCCGCTTGGCGAAATGCAGGAGGCCGCCTTCGAGTTGGGCCGGGCAGGAGGCGTTCGGACAGCGGGGCTTGATCAGCTCGGGGTCCTTCACCACCCCCGAGCCGCAGACCGGGCAGGTCTTGGGCATCCGGAAGGGCTTTTCGCCTCCGGTCCGGCGGGATTCCACGGCCCCCACCACCTCCGGGATGACGTCCCCGGCGCGCTGGAGGATGATCCAGTCGCCGAGAAGGACACCTTTGGCCTCGATCTGTTCCGCGTTGTGCAGGGTGGCATGGCGGACCGTCACCCCGGCACAGAGCACGGGCTCCAGGACGGCCACCGGGGTCAGGACGCCGGTGCGCCCGACCTGGACCTCGATGGACAGAAGTCGGGTCATCACCTGCTCCGGCGGGAACTTGAGGGCCACGGCCCAGCGCGGGGCCCGCGAGGTGGCCCCCAGGGCCTCCCAGAGCCCATGGTCATCCACCTTCACCACGGCCCCGTCCACGTCGAAAGGAAGGTCGTCACGGGCTTCGCGGAGCGTTTCGCATTGCATCCAGGCCTCGTCCAGGCCGGCACATCGGGCGGCGTGACCGGCCGTGGGGAAACCCAGGGACTTCAGCCAAGCCAGGAGGCCGGACTGGGTGCCAGGCACCTTCCCTCCGGCGACCTCGCCCAGGCCATACGCCGCCAGGGCCAGGCGGCGCGAGGCCGTGATCGAGGAATCCAGCTGGCGCACGGCCCCGGCCGCGGCGTTGCGGGGGTTGGCGAAGCAGGGCTCCCCGGCCTTTTCCCGCTGCGCGTTCAGGCGCCGAAAGTCCGAGCGGGCCATGTAGACCTCGCCACGGACCTCGAGGACCTTCGGGAAGTCCCCCTCCAATTCCAGCGGGAGGCCGCGCACCGTCCTCAGGTTGGCCGTCACATCCTCGCCCGTATCCCCGTCCCCCCGCGTGGCGCCCCGGACGAAACGCCCGCCTTCGTAGCGCAGGGAAATGGCCAGGCCATCGAGCTTGGGCTCCACGACCAGGGCCGGGGTCATGCCTGCCAGGCCCTTGACGACCCTCTCGTGCCAGGCGGCCAACTCCTCCTTCCCGACGGCATTCTCGAGGGAACGCATGGGCAGGGCATGACGGACGGTCTCGAAGCCCTCCCGGGGCAGGCCCCCCACCCTGCGGGTCGGGGAGTTCGCATCGGCCAGGGACGGGTGCTTCCGCTCGAGTTCCGCCAGCTCCCTCATCAGGGCGTCGTACGCGGCGTCCGGAACCTCCGGGCGGTCGAGCACGTAGTAGAGGCGGTCGTGCCGAGCGATCTCCCGGCGCAGCGCCACGGCACGGCGCCGCGCCGCGGCCGGAACGGCCTCAGCCATGGGAACCCTCCCCGAAGAGGCGGCGGGGAAGATCCTGGGCCCCGGACGGCAGGCCCGGCCCGCGCAGGGCGGACGCCAGGGTTGAAGGGCTGACGAAGAACACGGCCGGATCCAGGGCGTCCCGTCGGGCCAGGGCCAGCAGGGTCCGGCGATCCGGGGTCTGGAGGCCGTGGGCATCGGCCAGGCTGCGGAACAGGGGAGGCTCCAGGCCCGCGGCCAGGCGCTTGCCGGACCGGCGCATCACCAGAACAAGGAGGATCCCCAGGACCAGGAGGCCGAACAGCCCCCCTAAGACCAGGGCGAGGGTGGAGGGTTCCATCCAGGTCATGCCCGCCCCCCCCGCGCCAGGTTGCGCTGGGCATGCTCCCGGACCCGGGCGGAGGGATCCGTCCGGGCCAGGTGTTCCAGGCGGGTCCGGGCCTCGGGGGCATCGAGGGTCCCCAGGACCCAGGCCGCGGAGAGCCGCGTCCCCTCGCGGGGATCCCTCAGCATCTCCTCCAGGTGGGTGAAGGATTCCCGATGCCCCATCTGCCAGAGGGCCTTCACGGCATTGGCCCTCACCCGGGGCTCGGGCGCCTTGAGGAAGGGAAGGAGAAGGCGGCTGATCCGGGGGTCGCCCAGCTCCCCCACGGCCTCCACGGCGTTCGCCCTCACCCGGGGCTCGGGGTCCGCCAGGCCGCGCACGAGGCCGACCAGGGCCTCCCGGGTCCCCGCCAGCCCCAGGAGGCGGACGACCACCGCGCGGACCTTGCGGTCGGGGTCCCGCATCAGCCCCAGAAGGGTATCGACGGCCTCCCGGCTCCGTTCCGCGGCGCCCAGGAGCTGGAGGGCCTTGAGGCGGCGCTCGGGCTCCAAGGCGGCCAGCTCCCCCTCGATGCGCTGGACCAGGGAGGGATCCAGCTTGGCCAGGGCCTGGGCGGCGGCGGCGCGGGAGTGGGTGTCCATGCGGGGCATGGAGGACAGGTAGTGCTGGAAGCCCTCGCGCGCGAAGACCTCCCGGGCGATCCCGCTCAGGACCGGCGAGGAATGGTTCAGGCGGTCGGCAAGGATGCGGCGCCGCTCCGGATGGTCCGATTCGGCCAGGGCCTTCAGGGCGACGGCCTGGACGCTCTCGTCAGGATCCTGGAGGGCACGCCAGAGCAGGTCGGGGGCCGCACCCGCCCCCATCCCGGCCAGCTGGCCCGCGGCCTGGGCCCTCACTGCGGGCTCGGGCGCCGCCAGGAGCCGGCCCAGCTTCTCCGCGCGCTCCGCCGGGGGGATCTGACGGGCCTCCTACAGCAGGGCGGCCAGGTGGAGGCGGAGGGCCTCCGGGGCGGCGGCGAGGTCGTCCGGCCACCAGGGAATGGACGTCAGCGTGGCGGCCAGGCGCTGGAGATGCCGGGGCGGAGCCGAGGACAGGAAGTCCGCCAGGGCCTTCTGGAAGCCCGGCTCTCCCCGCCGGGCCTTGAGGATGTCGCCCGCCTCGTCGCGCAGACGCTCCCGGATGTCCTTGAGCATGGCCAGCAGGAGGGAGGCGACGCCCGGGGTCGCGGAGCGGGTGAGCAGGTCCTGGAGATCCTCCCGGCGGGGGTCTCCGGGATCGGCCAGCACGTTGAGCAGGACCCGGTGGGCCAGGCCCTCCTGCCCCATGGCCACTTCCAGGATGGCGCTCTGGCGGTGGGAGCGGTAGGTCCTCAGGCTGGCCAGGAGGGCCTCCCCCTGCTCCCGGGTGGGTTCCTGTCCAGGCCGGATCACGCGGCAGAGGGCCTGGGCAGCGGCCACCCGGACCTCCTGGGCGGGATCCTCGAGGACTTTCGACAGGAGGAGGACGCCCTCCGCTCCCAGCACCGGGAGGCAGGCGGCGGCCGCCCGCCGCTGGGCGCCCTCCCCGGAGGAGACCGCCTCGCGCAGGGAGGCCTGGAAGGGGATGGAAGCGGCCAGAGCGGCGTGGAATTCCTCGGGCCGGCGCTCACAGGCCCTGCGCAAGCCGGCAAAGGCGGCCTCTCCCCCCCGGGCCAGGAGGAGGGCGGCCGCGCGGCGGCGGATGCCGTCGTGGGGCTCCTCCAGGGCCTTCAGGGCCAGTGCCAGGGATTCCAGGCCCGCGTCCCCCCTGAGCGCCTCGAAGGTCACGTCCAACGGGGAGGGCATCCCCAGCGATTCTAACAGATTCTGCTAGAATCCCTCCCGTGGCCGGGCCCAGCTCCTCCTCCCTGGAATCCGTGCTTCATGAGGCGCGGCGCTTCCCTCCCCCGAAGGACTTCGCCGCCCGCGCCCGCCTCCCCGCCGCCGAGGCTGAGCGCCTGCGCCGGCTCGCCGCCGAGGACCCCGACCGCTTCTGGGGCGAACAGGCCGCCTGCATCGCCTGGCGGACGCCCTGGACGAAGGTGCTCGACTGGCAGCCCCCGCGCGCGCGCTGGTTCGTCGGCGGCAAGCTCAACGTCTCGTACAACTGCCTGGACCGCCACCTGGCCCCGCGGGGGGACAAGACCGCCCTGCTCTGGGA
>JAHFOU010000187.1 GCA_023261525.1 Planctomycetota bacterium
CGCATCTGATCCAGCTTCTCCAGGAGGCGTTTCATGATGCGCCCCTCAACGATGTCCTGCCCCTCCTCGGACTCGTTCGCCACGAAATTGTAGGCGTAGACATCCCGCTCCTGGCCGATGCGGTGGATGCGCCCGAGGCGCTGCTCCAGGCGGGTGGGATTCCAGGGGAGGTCGTAGTTGATCATGAGGCGGCAGAACTGGAGGTTGATCCCCTCGCCGGCGGCCTCGGTGGCAACGCAGATCTGCTTCGTTACTCGGAAGTCCTCCTGGGCGCGTTTGCGTTCGTGGGGGTTCATGCCCCCGTGAATCTGGCAGGTGGAATACCCCCACTTCTCCAAATGCTCGCGGAGGTGGTTCAGGGTGTCGCGGTGCTCCGTGAAGAGAAGGAGCTTGCCCCGTCCGTCCTTGAGTTCGTCGAAGTTGGATTTCTTCAGGCACTCGCGCAGGGCGTTGAGCTTGGAGTCGCCACTGACCCCATCCCTCACCCGGCGGGTCTGGGCGAGCAGTTCCTTCAGGTGGGCGATCTCGCTGCGGAGCTGGTCGAGTTCCTCGGCGGCGGTGAACTCGTCCGCGAGCTGGTCCCGGGTGCCGTCGTCGAGATCGTCGTCCTCCTGTTCTTCGTCTACGAGCCGGCCCTGGAGCTGGGCCAGCTTCTTGGCCCGCTGGGCGGGCGTCAGCGTCTCCAGTTCATCGAGGAGCGTCACCTGCTTCTCCAGGCGGCGCCGGATGGACTCGTGGATGGCCTGGGTGGAGCTCGCCAGACGCCGCTGGAGGACGGTGCGGACCAGAGCCACGCTCTGTTTCTTGCGGCCGCTGGCCTGGGGCAGGAACTCGTTGATATAGGCGGTGACCGCCTTGTAGAGATCGTACTCCTCCCGGTTCAGGCGGAAGACCACGGTCTGGACGTGCCGGTCGGGGAAGAGCCGGCGCCCGTTCACGTCCCGGAGGTCCTCCTTGAGGCGCCGCAAGGCCCAGGGGCAGTCGGGGCCCATCCGCAGGATGTCCTTACGGATCCGCTCGGCATCGTTTCCCTTCCGGTTGGGCTCTGGAAAGAGGTCGGGGTCGATCAGGCGGACGAAGTGGGCGAAGCGGTCGTTGTCCCCGTGGTGGGGCGTGGCGGTAAGCAGCAACAGGTAGTCGGTCGTTCCCGACAGGTGTTCGGCCAACTGGTAGCGCTTGGTCTTGGAAACGTCGTCTCCCCCATCCCCCGAGCGCTTCTTGGTCGAGGCGCTGCACTTGTGCGCCTCGTCGATGATGACGAGGTCCCAACGCTCGGCCCAGACGCGCTCGCGCACCCCCTCTTGTTTGGCGTAGTCGAGGGAGGCGACCACCTGGTTGGAGCGGTGCCAGGGGTTCACGAGCTGCTGCTGGTCAACGGCGGAGAAAATGCACTCGAACTGCTCCCCGAACCAGCGCTGGAGCTCATCCTGCCACTGGATGGTGAGCGGTGCAGGGCAGAGGATGAGAACGCGCTCGATGGCGCCCCGGAGCTTGAGCTCCTTGATGAGAAGCCCGGCCATGATGGTCTTGCCGGCCCCAGGGTCGTCTGCCAGGAGGAAGCGGAGGCGCGGCTGGGGGAGCATCTTCATGTAGACCGCCTCGATCTGGTGCGGCAGGGTCCGGATCCCTGAGAGGCTCACGGCGAAGTGGGGGTCGTGGGCATAGGCGAGGCGGATCCGGGCAGACTCGATGAGGATCCGGAGCTTCTCGGGATCCACGAGGGGAGTCTGGTCGGCTACGGCGCCCCCATGTCCATCGAGGGCGGCCATTTCCTGGGGGGTGAGGATGGCCTCGGCTGGTGAGCCATCGGGCAGGCGGACGCGGCACTCGAAGCCGCCCTGCAACGGCCGCACGGCCTCCAGGGTCACCTCCCCTTGGAAGTGTCCGGCGAGCTTGATCTTCTTGCCAACAGGATAGGTCCGTTCAGACATGCGGGGGATTGACCTTGCTGCAACCGGTAACCGGGTTCCAGGTTGCATCGGTCCACTCGATTGCGGAGTTGACACCCATCGCCCGTCATCATAACGGCCGCGGGTGACAATCCAACCGTTCCGTGGGGTACAAAGAGAGGCCCGGTCGCTGCAGCGACCGGGCCAAGTAGACGAGCCTATGCGTGGAGGACGGCCTTCAGCCGGTTGGCCAGGCCCCCTCCCTTGTTCCCGATCTCCTCCTTTGGCCCCAGATGGCGTCCGGTATAGGCGTAGGCCTCGCGGCCCACCGACTCCTTGAGCGCCTTGAAGGGGATGGTCTCCTCGGTATCGGGCTTGCCCTTCACCGTGACCTTGATCCCCTTCTCAGCCTTCTCCACCAGGAAGCGCACCATAGCCGTCCGGTTGGGGGCCCGGCTTCCCTCGAACTCGCAGGGGACCCCCGCCTGCTGGCAGGCATCCCGGTAGGGCTCCAGGACCTTCAGGTAGACCTCCTTGGCGGCGTCCACCAGGACCTTTCCCTGCTCCTGGAGTTTCCCAGCCTCGGCCCGGGCCCCCTCCAGGCCTTCCTGGGCGTCCTTGGCCTTGGCCTTCAAGGCCGCCAGGTTGGCCAGAACTGGCCCCTGTCCGCCCCCACGGGCTTCGTGGACCTCCTTGGCCTCAGCGGGTGCGGTGCGCCCCCCTGCGGCCACCCTTGCCACCTTGCCCTTCGACTCCTTCTTCGCGCTCTTACCCATGGTCCGATCCTCCTTTTCTACGCTCCCCATTCGCCTCCGGGAACTCCCCGGTGGCCTCGGACACATGGAGCCATGAACCTGGGAGGAAGTCGAGTCAATCCAACAGATTCCCTCGATGGAAAGCGTGGAAGAAAGCACGCCGGAAAGTACCCGGCCCGGCCGGAGTAGGACCGGCCGGAGTGGGACCCCATGGCAGAACATCTCCGACGGGCCTATAATCGTCCCCCAAAAGGAGGACCGCCAATGCCCAAGACGCCCGCACGCCACCACAAGGAATGGACCCGCCAGGAGGAGAAGAAACTGGATCAGCTGGCCGGCGGGAATACCCCTACCCGCCTCATTGCCATGAAGATGGGCCGGACGACCGACGCCATCTACAAAAAGGCGAGCGAGGAGAGCATTCCCCTCAAGCCGACGAATCAGTCCCCCTACAACCGTCGGCGGCGATAGACGCCGAGGCTACCCCTGCGGGGCGCCCGTGCTCGCCGGCGCATCCGGGTTCTTCAGGTCGCCCGCCAGGGCGCCCAGAATTCCCCGTGCCCACCCCGGACCGTGCCGGGAGGCGCCCTTCAAGAGGTTCTGAATCAGGACGGGCGCGGCGACCGCCACGGCCGCCTTCGAGCCCTCCGGCAGGAAGGGCAGATGCGCCGCCAGGCCAGCCGCGGCCCCGTAGGCCAGGGTCGGCAGGAGGTAGCGCCACTCGTAGGCCTCGATCCTGCCGTCCGCCGAGACGTTCTTGAACCACTGGGTCAGGTTGGCGATCAGCCCGCCAGCCACCCCGCACACGATCAGGTTGAAATCCATCGTCCCTCCTCCTTTTCCGGCCCCACCCATTTTGGGAAGGCCTATGCGTTCTGGGTCTTGCGCTTCCGGTTCGTCAGATAGGCCAGGAGCAGGGTCAGGAAGCCCGCCCCCTCGGCCAGGATCCGGCCCACCGGCTGCCCGAGGACGGCGCCGGCGACCTGGCCGATCATTTGCGGGGCCGGTTTGGAGGCCTCCTCGTGGGCCGCTTTCGCCCAAGCCACGGCGTTCTGGAGGTCGTTGCCCTGGGCGCCGAGGGTCGCCTGGTACGCCTCCAGCTTGGCCTGGTACTCCGCCCAGCGGGGATCCTCCCTGGTGACCGGCGTCGGAGGGGCCTCAGGCAGCGGCGCCCCCGGGGGAGGCGGGATGCACCCCGCGCAAAGGATCAGGATCAGGACTCCCCAGAGCTTTCCCATCGTGCCCTCCTTTCCTACAGGATCTGCCTCAACGCCATGAGCCCCACCGCCCCGGCCATCGCGTAGAGCGAGAGCCGGATGAAAAAGTAGACCTTCCGGTGCGCTTCCTCGTTCGCCTTGTCGTCCGCCTTGGACCGGATCGCCTCCCAAGCCTTGTCCAGGCTGGCCTCGTTCAGGAGCACCTGCTCCCGGGCGTCCCGGGCCTCCTCCTGCTGGCGCTGCATGAGCTCGGCCAGTTTGTCCACCTGGCCGGCCATCCGGGGGATGCTCCCGTTGAGCTCGCCCCGGAGCCTCGCCACGTCCTGCTGGACCTTGGAGACCTCCCCGTAGACCTGGGCGATGGTGATGCGGCTCTCTGCCATGGCTACAGGACCGGCCTCTCGACACCCACCTGGGCCCGGATCCCCTCCACCGGGGCCCCGGTCACGCAGGCCGAGATCACCCGGTCCAGCTCCGTCATCAGAGCCGCCTCCGTCTTCCCTGTGGGGTCCAGGAGGAAGGTCCTGTGCTGGCCCCGCCCATCCCCGACATCTGGGTCGTAGACGATCACCCTCACCTCCACACTGGAGGCGTCCTGTAGCCCGCACCCGACGCTCAACACCCTATACCTGGTCAGCGGCATGCTCTCCTCCTACCGGTCGTATTCCAGGGCCCAGAAGTCTACGGCGTTCCCGGCGTTCTGGCCGCCGCCCGGGGACTCCGCATAGATCACGTAGTTCAGGTTGACCGTGGGCATGGCCGCCGTGAGCGTGCCCTTGAGGACCCCGTCCACCCAGACCTCGAAGGAGGTGGGCGAGATCATCTTGAGCTCGGCCGTGTGGAAGACGCTGTTGTTCATGACCACGCCGGTATCCACGGAGGCCACGAGGACCCCGGCACGGCGGATCTCCGCGAAGAGGTTCCCGAAGGTGACCCAGGTGAATCTGAGGCAGTTGTTGGGGGTCAGGACCTCCTGGTCCGAGAGCCCGCTCCAGTACTTCGAGCCCCCGTAGCCCCCGCTCGTGGCGCAGCGGGTCTGGAAGAGGATGTTCGCCTTGTCCAGGCGGAAGGGGAAGTCGTCGGTGGCGATGTAGGTGGGGCTGGCGTCGTCGGAGTTCACCTCGATGACGCCGTTCAGGCCGTTGAACTGGCCGAAGTAGATCTGGGAGATGTCGACCCCGGTGTGCACCCGGTACAGGAGCTCGGAGGTGAAGAAGGAGTCCGTGTTGGCGCCGATGTTGGGACCGCCCAGG
>JAHFOU010000188.1:0-2575 GCA_023261525.1 Planctomycetota bacterium
GAGGCGGAGCCCCCGGTTCAGAAGCCGCCCCGCCCCAGCTCCTGGATCAGGTGGTTGCAGAAGAACCACTGGGCGAAGAGGGCGACGGCGCCGATGACCACCTTGCAGAGGTAGACGGACCGCAGCAGGCGGCCGCGCATGGCCTCCTTCTGGGCGGGATCCGTCAGCTCGGGCTTGCCCATCCGGCGGCGGACCAGGTTCACGTCGGCGAAGGGGTTGACCCAGGTGGCCAGCCAGGCCAGGAGGCTCAGGAGCAGGTAGGCGCCGAGGGCGATGGCGGGGATGCCCCAGCGGATCCAGGCGCTCATGTCCTCCCAGCCGTCGGGGCCGTAGTGATCGGGCCCGGCGGTCTTCAGCGCATCCATCCGGTGGGCATGAAGGATGAGGCCCAGGGAGAAGGCGATGACGACCTCGAAGATGGGCAGGATCTCCCAGCGCAGGTCGGGTCGGCGGTCGGACATGGCAGGAGTGTATCGGCTGGGCGGGGGCGGGTCAAACCGCCCGGCGGTTGCGTGCGGGCGCGGGCGCGGGTACCCTCGGGGCGTGACGAAACATCCCCGCGTGCGCATGACGCTGGTCTTCCGGGGAAGGGTCCAGGGCGTGGGCTTCCGGCACACGACGGCCCAGCTGGCGGCCTCCTTCCCGGTGGCGGGGACGGTGGAGAACCAGGCCGACGGGACGGTGAAGGTGGTGGTGGAGGGCGCGAAGGACGCCTGCGAGGCCTTCCGGGAGGCGGTGAGGATCCGGATGGACCGCTTCATCCGGTCGGAGGACCTGGCTTGGGGGGAGGCGGCGGCGCTGGCGGGGTTCCGGATCATCCATTGACGGGGCCGTAGCTCAAGTGGTCAGAGCGGCGGACTCATAATCCGCTGGGTCCTGGTTCGAGTCCAGGCGGCCCCACTTATCTGACAAGGACTTATGGCGATCATCCTAGACCGCCTCCCGTTCTTGTGCCCTCTGTGTGCCCTCCGGCTTCGGCAGGACGGTCTGCACAGCAGACGACAGAAAAGGAAAGGACTTACAGCAACGGACGATTTTCAGGAGAGCCGGACTACTTCCGCTGTGCCGCGCTCCCGACGCCGAAGCGTTTGAGGCACCATTCACGAAGCTTCGTGAGATCGGTGGTGCACGGTTCCAGGCCAGGGCCTTCTTCGCCCAGATGATCCTTCATGACCAGGTTTGAGAAGAGAACAGCGAAAATCTCGTTGGGATGGAAATTCTCTTCCACATCTCCGAAGGCGGCCTGCCATGGCGGAATTCCATCCAACGGACACATCGCGGGCTTACCGTCTTTGCCGATGCGCAGTGCGAACGAATCACCCTTCTTCTCCATCACCAAACCGATCGTCTCGAAATCCTGAGGCATCCTCGGCGCCGTCACGCCGTCCCGCAACACGACGAGCGGCTGATAGTACGTCGTAGCTCCAGCGTCCTTCGCAGGGAAGACCCACCCGACATCGGCCCCGTCGGGATTGACGATCTGGACCTTGTCCAGCCACGGGCAGCTGGGCAGCTTCTTGGCCCGTAGGAATCCCCACGTCTGCGTATAAAACTCCGCGAACAGATCGGGATGCGCCCGTTGCACGACATGAGACTGCTCATGGACGAGTTTCCGGGAGAGGGAGGACCGCAGGGGGTCGACCCCATGTGCACGCGCATCGACGAACTTCCTGGCGACCGAATCGGGGATGACAATATGGGCGCCGCGGGTGTGTGCCATCCCGCCTTCGATCGAACGGTCGAGTTTAAGGAAACTCCAGGGGGTTTCGGCGAAAAGAGGGTACTGTTCCTTCAGGGCGTCGTGGATCCGCACGACCGTATCGCGGATTGCCGTCTTCTCCTCCTCGGTGAACTCGTGGACCGAAGCCTGGTAGATCTTCCGGCACTCGTTGCGCTGGTCGGAGAGGTCCTTGGCGGTGACCTTGCCCCCAGTCTTGGCGATCATCTCGAACGGCTGCAGCACCGAGAAGTACGGCTCCGGTTTTTCATCGACGATCGCGGTAGCCGCAGCCGCACGATCAAGGAAGGTGACGGAAACCTTCGTCGCTTCCTCGGAATGAACGGAAACCGGCAGGAGCGCCAAGGCCGCCAGGACGACGGGAAAAACCAGCTTACGCTTTGCGGTCTTCATGAGTGGTCTCTAGTGGCATTCATCTTCCGCCCTCCCGGAAGCCAGACAGGGATCAGCGACGAGTGATGGTAAACCTGGTGGAACGGAAGTGCCAGGAGAGATCGATGAGACCAGTCGAAGCATCGCCGGCCTCCGCTGGCCATAACCCCCTAATCTGACCGACTTGTAGCAGGTTCTGTAGACTCCAGTCGAAACACCGCGTGGGGGCTTGGCCGGAACTCATAATCCGCTGGGTCCTGGTTCGAGTCCAGGCGCCCCCACTTTCAGACAGGGGAACGGCCCCGCTCCGCAAGAGGCCGCCCTTGCGGATCCGGATGCGAGGCCTCATCATCCGTTCTCCTTGCCCGAACATGACCCCACCCAACTCACCGCCTCCTTCCGGGAATTCCTGGAAACGCACAGCTCTGGGATCCCGGCCCTGAGGATCCTCTGCGACCCACGGAG
>JAHFOU010000188.1:2585-5108 GCA_023261525.1 Planctomycetota bacterium
CCCACGGAGCAAGCGGCGACTGACCGAGCCCCTGCGGAAGGAACTGGCGGCGGCGCTGAAGGCCAAGAACCCCGCGTGGAACGAGGCATCCCTCTGGCAGGCCTATGCGGCCACCACGCCGGAGCAGGTGAAGGGCCGCCCCCAGGACGCCCGTCCCGCGGACCTGGTGCCCCTGGTGCGCTTCGCCCTGGGTCAGCAGGCCCTTCTCCAGCCCTTCACCGATTCCACCCGGGAGCGCTTCGCCGACTGGGTGGCGCGGAAGAACCCCACGTCCACGCGGGACCGGATGGCCTGGCTGGAGATGATGCGGGACCAGATCGGAAGGTCCCTCCGCATCGAGGAGGCGGATTTCGAGCGCACGCCCTTCCAGCAGCGGGGCGGGCTGAAGAAGGCGCAGAAACTGTTCGGGAAATGGCTGCCCAAGGTCCTGGAGGAGTTGAACGAGGTGCTGGCGGCCTGAGCTGCCGGCGCATTAAGATCCCCCCGGCATGAAGAAGCTCATCCGGGGGATCGTGGAGTTCCGGCAGAAGACCCGCCCGGAGCACCGCGAGACCTTCGCCCGCCTGGCCCTGGGGCAGTCGCCGGACACCCTCCTCGTCGCCTGCTCCGACAGCCGGGTCGCGCCGAACGTCTTCGCCTCCACGGAGCCGGGGGACCTGTTCGTGATCCGGAACGTCGGGAACCTGATCCCCCCCTGTGGCCCCGCCAACGACGAGGCCGAGGCCGCCGCCATCGAGTTCGCCACCGCCGCGCTGCGCGTCACCGACATCATCGTCTGCGGCCATTCGGACTGCGGCGCCATGCGGGCCCTCCTGGACGGCCCCACGGCCGCCACCCCCCACCTGCAGGCCTGGCTCCGGCACGCGGGGGATGCGCACCGCCAGGTGAAGGACCCTAGCCGCCTCTCCCAGCTCAACGTCCTGCTCCAGCTGGAGCACCTGAGGACCTACCCCGGGGTGCGGGAGCGCCTGGAAGCCGGGCGACTTCGCCTGCACGCCTGGTGGTTCGACATCGGCCAGGCCGAGGTCCTTTCCTACGACGCCAAGGCCGGGCGCTTCGTCGTCATCGACGAGGCCGAGGCGAGCCGCCTGCTCGCCCGCCTGGAAGGGGTCCCGACGCCGTGAGCTTCGTCGAGGAGTTCAAGACCTTCGCGCTCAAGGGCAACGCCATGGACATGGCCGTGGGCATCATCCTGGGCGCGGCCTTCAACAAGGTCGTGAACTCCATCGTCGGCGACCTGATCATGCCCCCCATCGGGATGCTGATCGGAGGGGTCGACTTCAAGAACCTGGAGTTCGTCCTGAAGCCCGCCGGGGTCTCGGCCCAGGGCGTGGCGATCCCCAACGTGGCCGTGCGGTACGGGCTCTTCGTGAACACGCTCATCGAGTTCCTCATCGTGGCCCTCAGCGTCTTCGTGGTCGTCAAGCTGATGAACCGCATGCTGAAGGGACGCAACCCGAAGGAGGGGGCATGACACGGAAATGGAAGATCGCGCTGGGGGTCCTGGGCGTGCTGGCCGTGGCGGCCCTGGTCCTGGGGCTCAACCTCTCCTCGATCGTGAAGAAGGGGATCGAGACCCTGGGCCCCAAGCTGACCGGGTGCCCCGTCACGGTGGGATCCGTCAGCCTCTCCCCCCTCACGGGCGGCGGGAGCGTGCAGGACCTGGTCGTCGGGAACCCCGAGGGCTTCAGTGACCAGGCGGCCCTCCGCCTGGGGGCGGTGAGGGTCAAGGTCTCGCTCCGGTCCCTCCTGACGGAGCGGGTCGTGGTCGAGGAGATCACCGTCGAATCGCCGGAAATCCTCTACGAGCTCGGCCTGGGCTCCAGCAACATCGGGTGCATCCAGAAGAACCTCGAGGAGGGCTCCGGCGACAAGAAGGCGGCCCCCGAGAAGGGCCCGGGCAAGAAGGTCCAGATCGACCACATCCTGGTGAAGGACGGCCGGATCCGCCTCGGCACGAAGCTCCTGGGCGGCAAGGCCGTCCCCATCCCCCTTCCGGACGTCGAGATGAGGGATATCGGCAAGGACGACGGGGGCGTGAGCATGGCCCAGTCCGTCTCGATCTTCTTCGGACGCCTGGCGGCCGGGGTCTTTGACGCGGCCAAGAAGGGCGGGAGCCTCCTCAAGGACGCGCTCAACCCCTTCAAGTAGCCCCCCCACCCCATGAGCGGCACCACGATCGGCGACATCGACTACGGCCCCCTGGCCTGCCTGGCCGGCACCTGGACCGGGGACAAGGGCCTGGACGTCTCCCCTGAGCCGGTGGGACAGGAGGACAGCCCCTACTTCGAGACCCTCCTCTTCGAGCCCATCGGCGACGTCACCAACGCCGGCTCCCAGCGTCTGGTCGCCCTGCGCTACCACCTGGTGGTCAGCCGGAAGTCCGACCGCAAGCCCTTCCACAACCAGGCCGGCTACTGGATGTGGGAGCCGGCCTCCGGCGCCGTGATGCAGTCCCTCGTCATCCCCCGGGCCGTCTGCGTCCTGGCCGGCGGGAAGGCCACGCTGAAGGGTGAGACCACG
>JAHFOU010000189.1:0-1550 GCA_023261525.1 Planctomycetota bacterium
AGATCCACCGGAGCCCGGCCCACCAACCGGCCCCCCATCACCTCGAACCCGGGCGCCCGGCTCCCGGGCACGTCCATCCGGTGGGCGGCCTTGATCTCCGAGGCGCTCTGGTAGTCCAGCGGCGCGGAGGGCGGATTGGGCCGGATGACCTTGGGATCCGTCCAGGCCCAGAGCGCGAGGTAGGGCTTGAAGGCGTCCAGCTTGACCTGGCTTCCCCCCAGCGCCAGGTCCCTCACCTGGTCCCAGTTCTGCCATCCCGTCGCAGGCCTGAGGTCGACCAGCTTCTCCCCGTCCACCTGATCCAGGGGAAGGCCGTCGTCGGTCCCGTCCTCCCGGTCCAGCGCCTCGGCCAGGGTCCCCAGGATGCGCTTGAGCACCGCGTTGTAGCCGTCCGTCGGGAGGGAAGCGGGATCCCCTCCGTTGACCCAGATCCCCCCGGAGTGGACCTTCAGCGCATAGGTGTTCCCTTCCACAAGGCGGTCCCCCTGCAGGAGCCCCGTGTACCCCCGACGGCGGCCGTCCACCGTCACCGTCCTCGGCGGGGACCCGGGCCCCGGCAGGCAGGCAAAGGAGGGCCGCATGGCCTGGGCCACCGGACAGGAATCCACGTCGAAGGAGGCCGGCCGGTAGACCTGCTGGGCCGCCTCGTCGGCCTGCTGGATCCCGTCGGCGTCCCAGTCCTCCCCGCCGTAGCGGCTCGCCCCGAGCTCGGGATCCTGGCCGGCGGTCAAGCGGGCCATCGCATCTTCCAAACCACTGCGCGCCAACAGCAGGGCCTTGGTGGAATTTAGACGCTGGCTGGAGGCCTTGCGCTCCAGCTGGGCCATGGTCACGAAGGCCACCGCCAGCAGGGCCAGAACACCGAGAACGCCCAGGACGACGAGCAGGGCCAGGCCGCGCATGGATCTCATTCCGGGACCTTCTTCCATCGCGCCTCCAGCACCTCCACGTCCCCTCCGGAAACCAGGATCCCGGCGGATCGGGGAGGCGTCCGGGGATAGGCCCTGCGGGAGGACTGGTCCTCCGGGCAGGAGAGGATCTCCAGGGCGCCGGCCGTCAGCCTCACCCATCCCCGGCGCCGCTCCAGGCGCAGGCGCACCCAACCCTCTCCCGTTCCCAGGACCTCGGCCCCCAGGGGGACCTCCCAGCCTTCGTCGTGATGGTCCCCCGAAGCCCAGATCACCCCGAACCGCGCGGAGGCCTGGGTCCTGCGGACCAGGGCCTCCCACAGGAATCCCGCCCCGCTCCCGGCGGCCCCGGCCTCCCCGAGCTCCCGGGCGGCATCATGGACCCTCAGCGGAAGGCCGGGGACCCTCTGCCAGCCGGCGCGGGGGCCCCAGGCGGGCTCGGTGGCCGGACGCGGGGAGGACGGATTCGCCAGATCCACCTCCTGCCCCTCGGACAGGGGGTACGTCCTGTCCGCCAGGCGCAGGCGCCCGCTTCCCCTCAACAGGACCACGCGCCTCGCCTCGCCGGCGGCCGCATGGGCCTGGGGGACCAGGCTCCACCCGGCCGGGGCGGAGATCAGGCAGGCGTCCGCGTCCTCCAAC
>JAHFOU010000189.1:1560-5094 GCA_023261525.1 Planctomycetota bacterium
CGTCTCGATCCCGAGATCCCCTCCCAGCCAGAGCACCCGGCCCGGACCCAGGTCGGCGCGGGCGCCTTCCCGCAGGGTCAGGAGGGCCGAAGCGCCCAAGGGCAGGGCCAGATCCTCGCCCACGGCGGACACGATCCCGCAGCGGGAAGAGGCAGGAAAAGGGGTCGAGGCCGCGGGCGGCGGGAGCGCCCCGCCGGCGACGACATCCTTCCCCCCTTCCCCGGGCCTTCCGGGCATCCCAGGCAGAAGGAGGAAGGCCAACAGGAGGGCGGCCGCGGCGGCCAGGGGCAGGACCCAGGACTTCCGGGTGGTCGCGGGCGCCTTCCCCGCGCGCAGGGCATGCACCAGGGAGGAGACCCCCCGGCGGCAGTCCTCGCAGGACTCCAGGTGCTCCAGAAGCGCCGGCCGGCCCCCTTCGGAAAGAGAGCCGTCGGCCAGGGCGACCAGGACCTCGGACGGGGGGCAGGGGATCATCGGGCTTCTCCAAGGTATAGGCATGGAGATGGCGCCTGTACGGAGAAATCCCCTATTTCCCCTCCACCTGCCGTCGCAGACGACGGCGGGCCTCCATCACCAGGTCCCGGCAGGAGGAGAGGGGCATTCCCAGCAGGCCGGCGGCCTCCCGGAAGGTCATCCCGTCGGCATCCACCCACTCCAGTACCAGGCGCTCGCGTGCGGGAAGCGCGGACAGGGCCCGGCGGAGGGCCTGTCGGGCCTCCTCCCCCATCGCGGCCTCGGAAGGCCCCGCGCCCAGGGCAGGGACGTCCGGGGCCTCCCCGGCCGGAGGACGCCGGAGGCGCTCGGCCTTGAGG
Source organism: Planctomycetota bacterium (assembly GCA_023261525.1). Classification (GTDB taxonomy): domain Bacteria; phylum Planctomycetota; class SBBH01; order JAHFOU01; family JAHFOU01; genus JAHFOU01. The sequence continues at coordinate 2,373 of JAHFOU010000189.1, forward strand.
TAGTCCCGGCAGGCGTTGAGCCCGACGCCCAGCAGGAAGGGAAGGAAGGGGCGGGCCGGATCATAGGCCTGGAGCCGGGAGCCTCCCTCCTCGAGCAGACGGAGCCAGGCCTGCTGGAAGACGTTCTCGACGTCGTCCGGCCCGAATCCCCTCCGCCCGGAAGCGTAGCGCCGGATCAGCTCCCTCAACGGCGGGGCGTGGCGCCGGACCAGGGCGTCGCCCGCGGCGCGGTCGCCGGCCAGGACGGCGGCGACGAGATCGGCGTCCTCCCGGGAGTCGTCCAGGGGCATGGACGGTCTTTATACACGCAGGTATGCTGGAAGCATGAAGGCGTTGCTTAGCCGCGCCCTTCCCCTGGCCCTCCTGGCCCTGGCCGGCACGTCGGCCGAGGAGACGGCGCCCACCCCCGAGGCCCGGGCGATCTCCGCATCCCTGGACTGGCTGAAGCGCCACCAGAGCCCCGATGGGCACTGGAGCGCGGCGGGCTTCGACGCCGCCTGCAAGGGCGCGAAGTGCCAGGGCCCCGGCACCGCAGATTACGACGTGGGCGTGAGTGCCCTGGCCTGCCTGGCCCTGCTTCGTGGCGGGGAGCCTGCGGCCCCGGGCTCCCCCCTGGAAAAGGGGCTGGCCTGGCTGACCGCACAGCAGTCCGCGGACGGGTGCGTGGGCCCCGAAGCGATCGAGAAGCACCTCTACAACCACGCCCTGGCCACCCAGGCCCTCTGCGAGGCCGTGATCGCCGTGCGGGGCTTCCCCAAGCCTCCTGCCCAAAAGGCCCTGGACCATCTTCTGGCCTGCCAGAACCCCCAGGCCAAGGGCGGCGGATGGCGGTACCGCAACTACAACCTCCCGGGGACGCCTTCGGAGCAGGACGGCAACAACGACACCTCCTGCACCGCCTGCGCGATCCTGGCCATGGCCAGCGCAACACAGGCCGGCTTCCCCATCCCCGGGAAGGCCGTGAGGGCCGCCCTGGCCTGGCTGGACTCCGTCTATGAGAAACGGGAGGACCTCGCCATCTTCGGTTACCTCCGCAAGGCCAACGGGAACCTGGGGATGGTGCACCAGTCCCCTTACACGACGACGGCCATGGGCGCACTCTGCTATCCCCTGCTGAAGGGGATGCTGACAGCCCCTGCTGCGGCACCCGCCGCCCCGCCCGCCCCTGGGGACTTGGCGCGCTGGATCCGGGATCTGGGCGACCCCAGCTACCCGGTCCGGGAGGCCGCCTCCAAGGCCCTGGAGCAGGCCGGCGCCGGGGCGCAGAAGGCCCTGGAGGAGGCCACGAACTCCAAGGACCTCGAGGTGAAGACCCGGGCCCTGGACCTGCTGGACCGCCTGTCGGACGATCCCGTCGGCCAGGCTGGGCCCGGGAATCCCGATCTCCAGGCTTCCGCCCGCCTTCTCCTGAAAAAGCTCCCGGAATGGAAGAGCCCCAACCTCTACTTCTGGCACTTCGGAACCGGAGCCCTTGCCCAGCGCAAGGGCAAGGACTGGAGACTCTGGAAGGAAGCCCTGCTGATCACGCTGGTGGTCCATCAGGAGACCCAGGGCTGTGCCAAGGGCTCCTGGGATCCGGCCCAGGACATTTGGGGCGACTCCGCCGGCCGGGTCTGCATCACGGCCCTTGCCACCCTCTGTATCGAGGAGGCGATCCGGATCCCCTAGCTCAGAACGTGAACAGTTCGATGCCGCCGGTCACCGGCAAGGCCACGCCCGTCAAATAGCGCGCCCAGTCGGAGCAGAGGAAGACGATGGCGTTGGCCACGTCCTCGGGCTCCCCCGCCTTCTTGCAGGGGATGCGGCCCACCATGCGCTCCACCATCGCGGGGTCATAGGCCTTGTAGGCCTCGGTCATGATGATGCCGGGCACGATGGCGTTGCAGGTGACCCCCTTGCGGGCCCCCTCCAGCGCCAGCGTCCGCGTCAGGCCGATCATCCCGGCCTTGGAGGCGGAGTACGAGGCCTGTCCGAAGCCGCCCATGGTGCCGGCCACCGAGGCCATGTTCACGATGCGGCCCCAGCCGCGCTTCTTCATCCCCGGCATCACCGCCCTCGAGCACAGGAAGGCCCCGCCCAGGTTGACCTTGAGCACCCGCTCCCACATCGCCGGGGTCTGGGCCTCCACGGTGCCGACGTGGTCCAGGATGGCGGCGTTGTTCACCAGGATGTCGATGCCGCCCCAGTCCTTCTCCGCGCGGGCGAGGGCGGCGGCCACCTGGGCCTCGTCCGTGACGTCCACCTTGAGGGCCATGGCGCGGCGGCCCATGGCCTGGATCTCCCGGACCGTGGCCTCGGTGTAGACGAAGCCCTGGTCCTTGGCCATCTTCGAGAGCTTGAGGTCCTTCTCGGCGTCCGCGGCCGAGGTGTCGCTCTCCAGCAGGATGTCGGTGATGAGGACATCGGCGCCCTGGCGGGCCAGGGCCAGGGCGTCGGCCCGCCCGATCCCGCGGGATCCGCCCGTCACCCATGCGCGTTTTCCGGCCAGGAGCATGGGACGCACTCTAGCCGAGGGGCACCCCCGGCCGCAATCGATTGGTATACTGGCCACCAATGAGCGAGAGCGAGTCCGTCGAGACGCGACCGATGTCCAAGGGGGACCTGGCCCTGATGGGCGCCACCTCCCTGGTCCTGGTGGCCGGCCTGGGGATCTCCGTGGCCCTCGTCGTCTCCGAGCATGCCGTCCCCCCTCCCGCCGCGCCGACGCCCGCCCGCCGGGCCG
>JAHFOU010000190.1 GCA_023261525.1 Planctomycetota bacterium
CCGTTGCGTGGGCGGGGAAGGGGAGCTTCCCTCGAGGATCACGCCCGGGTTCGAGACCACGGTCGTGGACCTGGCCGGGCCCGGAGGCTCCTTCGCGACGATCGACTACGGGGACGACCCTCCGCGCGTGTACGTGGGGGAGGCGGTGCCCTTCGAGGCCCTTGCGCTCAAAGGGCTCCGGGAATTCGAGGGCTGGTGATGGTCGAGGCCCGCACCATCGCCTGCACGTCCTGCGGGGCCTCCCTGACCCTCAGGGGCCTGGAGAACACCGTCACCGTGGCCTGCGGGCAATGCGGCGCCGTCCTGGATGCCAAGGACCCCAATCTCAGGATCCTGGCCCGGTACCGCACTCAGGCGGCCATTCCGCCCCGCATCCCCCTGGGGACCCGGGGGACCTTCTCCGGCACCCCTTTCGAGCTCATCGGTTTCCTGAGGCGCAGGATCCGGGTGGACGGCCAGTCCTATTCCTGGTCCGAGTACCTGCTCTTCAATTCGTTCAAGGGCTTCCGCTGGTTGACCGAGTACGAGGGGCACTGGGCCCTGCTGGGCCCTGCCCAGCCCGTCCCCACCATGGTGGCGCCGTCCACGGGGGGCCCCTACGCAGGCAGGGAGTACCGCCATTTCCAGAGCGCCCAGGCGGAGGTCACCTATGTCCTGGGCGAGTTCACCTGGCAGGTCCAGGTCGGGGAGATGGCCACGGTCCGCGACTACATCTGCCCCCCCTACGTCCTCAGCGCGGAACAGACCGGCAAGGAAAGGGTCTGGTCCCAGGGGCAGTACCTGGAGCCCGAGGAGGTCTGGCAGGCCTTCAAGGCCGGGGGGGATCCTCCGCCCCGCAAGGGGATCGGCTCCTGCCAACCCAATCCGGTCGGAAGGCCGGGGGCCTGGTGGGGTGCCTTCGGGATCCTTCTCGCCGCGGCCCTGCTGGTCCAGATCGTCTCCGGGAGCCGTTGCGCGGACCGCCAGGCCCTGGACGTTTCCTATAGGGTCCAGTCCTCCGACCCCGAGAAGGGCAAGGTGACGGAGCCCTTCGTGCTGGAGGGGCGCACCAGCAACCTCCAGATCAAGACCGACACGGACCTGGACAACAACTGGACCTATTTCCATCTCGCCCTCATCAGCCTCGACGGCGGGGCCATCCGGGAGTTCGGCCGGGAGGTCAGCTGGTACCACGGCGTCGACGACGGGGAATCCTGGAGCGAGGGGGCGGCGTCGGATACGGTGGTGGTCGGCGCCGTGCCCCCGGGGCGCTACTGCCTGAGGGTGGAGCCGGAGCTTCAGACTTCCGCCATGAACTTCCACATCCAGCTTCGCCGGGACGTGCCCTGCTGGAGCCCCTTCTGGTGGGCCCTCCTGCTGATCGGGGTGCCTCTGGTCTTCCAGACCCTGCGCTGGATGTTCTTCGAGAGCCGGCGCTGGTCCGAGAGCGACCATCCCTGGGTGGATTCGGGGGACGACGATGACTGAAGGAGGTGGAGCATGAAGGTCCTGGGGTGGTCTGCCATGGTGCTCTTCGGCCTCTTCTACGTGTCGGATGGGGAGGCGCCTCTGTGGCTCTATGGCGTCGCCATCGGTGTCTTCGCGGCCTATTGGGGGCTCAAGATCCTGGGCCGAGGCGTCGGTCATGCGATGGATGCGCCGGCCGCGGGTTCCTCCGGCCCCCACCGCCCGTTCCTCTACTATGGCGCCCTGATCCTGGCCGCCCAGGCCCTGGCCTGCTGGCGGGGCTGGAGCCCGACGTCCACCGACGAGGTGAAGGACGTCCCCAAGAGCGTGCGCGACAATCCCGGTTCCTACCGTTCCAGTTACACGAGCCACACCCACTATTTCGGAGGGAAATGACATGCTGAGCCAGATCCTGTTCGGGCCGGACCACCTGTTCCAGATCGCCAATGCCGCGATCTTCTCCGTGCTGGGCCTTCTGCTGTTCGTCGCGGCCTTCGTGATGGTCGACAAGGCCACGCCCTACGCGCTCTGGAAGGAGATCGTGGAGGGCAAGAACACCGCCCTGGCCATCATCGTGGGGGCGATGTCCATCGCCATGGGCATCGTGATCGCCGCCGCCATCCACTGATGCCCTGGGCGCTCCTCGCGTCCACCTTCGTCATCGCCACCTGCGGGCTGGTGTACGAGCTGCTCGCCGGCACCCTGGCCTCGTACCTGCTGGGCGACTCGGTCACCCAGTTCTCCACCGTGATCGGCACCTACCTGTTCTCGATGGGCATCGGGGCCTTCCTGTCGCCCTGGATCTCCCGGGGCCTGGTCCGCCGCTTCGTGGAGGTGGAAATCCTGGTCGGCCTGGTCGGCGGCTGTTCGACGGCCCTCCTCTTCGTGGCCTTCCCGATGGTGGCCTCCTTCCGCTTCCTGCTCTATGTCCTGGTGGCCCTGATCGGGATCCTGGTGGGGCTGGAGATCCCGCTCCTGATGCGCATCCTGAAGGACCGCCTGGAGTTCAAGGACGTGGTGGCCCGGGTCCTGACCATGGACTACGTCGGCGCCCTGGCGGCCTCCCTGCTCTTTCCCCTTTTCCTGGTGCCGAAGCTGGGGCTGGTCCGCACGGGTTTCCTGTTCGGGATGGCGAACGCCGCCGTGGCCCTCTGGACCGCCCGCCTTTTCCGTGCCGAGATCCGGGGAGCCCGCCTCCTGCAGGTACAGGCCGCCCTGGTGATCGCCCTGCTGGGGGTGGGGATGTTCTTCTCCCAGGAGATCACCAACCTGGCCGAGGGGAACCTCTTCTCGGATGAGCCCATCCTGTCGAGGAGCACGCCCTACCAGCGCATCGTCCTCACCCGTCGCCAGGACGACCTGAGGCTGTTCCTGAACGCCCACCTGCAGTTCTCCAGCCGGGACGAGTACCGCTACCACGAGGCCCTGGTCCATCCGGCCCTGGCGGCCTCGGCCTGCCCGCGGCGGGTGCTCATCCTGGGGGGAGGCGATGGCCTGGCCGCCCGGGAGGTCCTGCGCCATCCGGAGGTGGCATCCGTGACCCTGGTGGACCTGGATCCGGAGATGACCCGCCTCTTCTCGAGCCACCCCATGCTCACCGCCCTGAACGGGGGGGCCCTGACCGATCCCCGGATGACGGTGGTGAACGGCGACGCCTTCCTGTGGCTGGAGCGTTCCGACGCCCTGTTCGATGCCGCCATCATCGACTTCCCCGACCCCAGCAACTATTCGGTCGGGAAGCTGTTCACGACGTCCTTCTACCGCCTGCTTCACCACCACCTGGCCCCGGGCGCCTGCGCGGTGGTCCAGAGCACCTCACCCCTGTTCGCACGCCGGGCCTACTGGTGCATCGTCGAGACCGTGAAAGCCGCGGGCTTCCAAGCCCTGCCCTACCACGCCTACGTGCCCTCCTTCGGGGAGTGGGGCTATGTGCTTCTCTCCGAGAAGGCCGTGACGGTCCCGCCCCGCTTCCCCGAGGGCCTGCGCTTCCTGAACGCCGACGTCCTCCCGTCCCTTTTCAGCTTCTCCCCAGACATGGGGCCCGTTCCCTCCGAGCCCAACCGCCTGGACAACCAGCTTCTGGTGCGGCTCTATGAGGACGAGTGGCGGAAGATCACCGAGGGGGAATGATGAAGCTCAGCCGCCGTGACTTCCTGCTGGGCCTGGCGGGGGCGGCCGTCGGGGTCTGGGGCCTGCCGAGGGCCTGGACCCTGCTGAGGCCCCCCAAGAGGGTCATCGCCGGCGAGATCGTCGGTGCCTCCCACCGTCTCGGGCATCGGCTTCGCACGGGGGGCTTCCCGACCCCGTCCCTCCATCGCCGGGCCGCCGTGGCCATCGCCGGCGGCGGGGTGGCGGGCCTGGCTGCGGCCTGGAAACTCCGCCGCGCGGGATGCGAGGACGTCCTGGTGCTGGACCTGGAGCCCGAGGCGGGAGGCACCGCGCGGGGAGGGAGAAATCCGGTCTCGGCCCATCCCTGGGGAGCCCATTACCTGCCGGTCCCGGGCAGAAGGGCCCGGGCGGTCCGCGAGCTCCTGTCCGAGATGGGGGTCCTCACAGGATGGACGCCCGCCGGGGAGCCCGTCTATGACGAAAGGGCCCTCTGCTTCGCCCCTCAGGAGAGGCTGTTCCTGCACGGGCGCTGGCAGGAAGGCCTCTTCCCCTCCCTCGGGGCCTCCGCGGAGGACCTCCGGCAGAGGGCCGCCTTCCGCGCCGCCATGGCCGAATTCCGGGAAGGCCGGGGCTTCGCCATTCCCGTGGAGGCCAGCGCCCGCGACCCCGGACGGATGGCCCTGGACCGGATCTCCATGGCCGCCTGGATGGACTCCCGGGGCTGGGATTCCCCCCGCCTGCGCTGGTACGTGGACTACTGCTGCCGGGACGACTTCGGCTGTTCGCGGGAGGAGACCTCGGCCTGGGCCGGCGTCCACTACTTCGCCTCACGGGAGGATGCCGAAGTCCTGACCTGGCCCGAAGGGAACCATCGCCTGGTGAAGGCCCTGGCCTCCGGGCTCGGGGACCGCGTCGTGACCGGGGCCCTGGTCCACCGCATCGAGGAGACGGCGGATGGGGTCGAGGTGGACTACCTGGAGGCGGATACGGGGCGATGCGCCCGGGTCTCCTGCGAGCGGGTCGTCGCCGCACTGCCCCAGTTCATCCTGCGGCGCGTCGCTCCCGTCTTCGCCGGGGAAGGAGAGGGTTTCGAGTATGCGCCCTGGATGGTGGCCAACCTCACGGTGGACCGGCCTCCGGCGGCGGGGCCTCGCGACGCCGCCCTGTCCTGGGACAACGTCCTCTACGAGGGGAAGGGGCTGGGGTACGTCAACGCCGGGCACCAGGGCCTGGCCACCGCGCCGGGCCCGACGGTCCTGACCTACTACCGCCCGTTTGCCGGCGAGGATCCCGTCCAGGCGAGGACCCGCATGCTGGCCACGCCCTGGGAAGCCTGGCGGGACCAGGTGCTGGCGGATCTCTCCCCGGCCCACCCCGACCTGGCCGCCTCGGTCTCCCGCCTGGATGTCATGCTCTGGGGGCACGGGATGGTCAGGCCCCGGCCCGGACTGATCTGGGGAGGCGGACGGGCCCGGGCGGGGACCCCGCGCGGACGCATCCA
>JAHFOU010000191.1 GCA_023261525.1 Planctomycetota bacterium
CAGGCCTCCTGGACGAAGCGGGCGAAGCCAGGCCCTCCGGGGGCACCCTCGTACAGGGCGATGGCGGCGCCGTTGACCAGCGCCGCATAGATCAGCCAGGGCCCCATCATCCAGCCGATGTTGGTGGGCCAGGCGACCACGTCGGAGGGGCGGATGTCCTGGTGGAAATGCCCGTCCGAGGCGCACTTGATCGGGGTCAGGTGGGTCCAGGGGATGACCTTGGGCTCCCCCGTGGTTCCGGAAGAGAAGAGGAGGTTGGTGAGGGCATCGGGATCCGTCGGCAGGGCCGCGAAGGGCCCGGCCTCCCCGAGAAAGGCCTCCCAGGCCAGATCGCCCTTCCGCTCCGGCCCGGCGCCGATCACCACGGCCCTCGGCGCGGAGGCCTCCCGGACCTTGGCGTAGAGGTCGATGGGCTTGCCGGCCCGCTCGAAGCGGCCCACGGTGACGACCCCGTCCGCCTTCGCGAGGGTGAGCCGCTTCGCCAGCTCCTCCGCGGAGAAGCTGTCGGCCACGGAGACTACGGCGCCTCCCGCCTTCACGATGCCCAGGTAGGCCGCCACGCACTGGGGCGTCATGGGCATATAGAGGGCGATGCGGGCGCCGGGGGGGAAGTGGCGCGTCAGCCCCCGGGCCACGCGATCGGCCAGGGCCTCCAGATCCCCCAAGGTCCAGCGCGTCAGGCCGGCGTCGCCCTCCCGTCCCGAGACCAGGGCCGTGCGGCCGCGATCCCCCCGGAAGCAGGCTTCGGCGATGTTGAGCCGGGCCCCGGCCAGCCAGCGGGGGTTCTCCGCATCGCCTTCCAGGATGGCCGAGGGCGGCGTGGCGAAGGGGATGCCCAGATGTTCAACCACGGCGCCCCAGAAGGGGCCGCGCTGGCGTTGGGAGAAGACCTGGAGGGCCGCGTATCCGTCCAGCCTCAGGGCCCGGGCGAAGCGGGCCAGGTTGGAATCCTGGAGCTCCCTGGGGCCCGGGCGCCAGGCGGGCGGCGGACCGGCCTCGAAGGGACGCGCGGCATAGGCCTCCCGGAAGGCCGTCCAGTGGGATTCGAAGGAGGCTCCGGCGGCGGGCCCCGCGGCGTACCGGAACCAGGCTTCCTCGGAAGGGTCCGTCACGCCGGCATTGTAGGGGAACGCTGGGTTAAACGAAGCCGCCCGGACCCCCTTCATCAGGAGATGCCGGGCGGCGCAGAACGGATCGGATCAGGACAGGTGCTTGGAGACGAGCTTGGTCATGTCGAACATGTTGACCTTGCCCTTGCCACCGAAGACCACCTTCAGGGTGGCGTCGGCGTTGATCATGCGGCGGTTCACCTTGTCCTGCAGGCCGTGCTTCTTGATGTAGGCCCACAGCTTCTTGGTGACCTGGGTGCGGGGCATCGCGGCGGAACCGACCACAGCGGCCAGGGCGGCGCTGGGCTTCACGGGCTTCATGAACGCGGCATTCGGCTTGCGGGGCATTCCGATCCTCCTCTGAAAAAGGGCTTCCTGAACCCGACTCCAGCTATGGAGTGTCTATGAAATCCCCAGGGAACGCAAGGCTATAATCCGCCCGTGCCCCCCACGGTCCCCTCTGTACCCGTCGGCTACTGCGCCAACGTCCACCCGGGCGAGACCCTGGCCGAGGTCTGGCAGACCCTGAAGGCCCATGCGCCCTTCCTCCGCCAGCGCCTCGGCGCGCCCGTGGGCGTGGGCCTGTACCTGCCCTGGGCGGCCGCCGAGCCCCTGGCGACGAGGCCCGAGTCGGCCGAGGGCTTCCGCGACTTCCTGCGCGAGGCCGGGCTCGAGGCCTACACCGCCAACGCCTTCCCCATCGGCGGCTTCCATGCCCAGCGCGTGAAGGAGGCCGTCTACCGCCCCGACTGGACCACCCCGCGCAGGCTGGCCTTCACCCAGATGGCGGGACGGGCCCTGGCCGCCCTCCTGCCCGAGGGGGCGACCGGCACCGTGAGCACCCTGCCCGTGGGCTGGAAGGGCGACGGGCTGGACGCCGTGGCCCTGGAGCGGGCCGCCGCCACCCTCCTGGCCGCGGCCGAGGGCTTCCGCCGCCTGGAGGAGGAGACCGGGCGCCGCATCATCCTCTGCCTGGAGCCCGAGCCCCTCTGTGTGCTGGAGACCTCGGCGGAAACGGCGGCCTTCTTCGAGCGCCACCTCCTGCCGGCCGGGGAGAGGCTCAGGCGCCACCTCGGGGTCTGCCTGGACACCTGCCACCTGGCCGTGGGCTTCGAGGACCCGGCCGAGGCCGTGCGCCGCCTCGCGCCCCTGGGGATCGCCAAGGTCCAGATCTCCTCGGCGCTCTCGGTGAAGGATCCCGCGCGCAACCCCGCCGCCGTGGAGAGGCTGGAGGGCTTCGCCGAGGACCGCTACCTCCACCAGGTCGCCTGCCCCTCCGGCAAGGGCGTGGAACGGCTCCAGGACCTCCCCCTGCTGGAGCTGGCCCGGGAGCCCTGGACCTCGGCCGCCGAGTGGCGATGCCACTTCCACGTCCCGGTGGATCGGGAGGCCTTCGGCCCGCTCGGCACCACCCGCGCCTGGATCGAGAAGGTGATCCCGGAGCTGAAGCGCCTGCCCGTCCAGCCCCACTACGAGGTGGAGACCTACACCTGGGGGGTCCTGCCCGAGGCCTAGCGTCCCAAGGACCCGGAGAGCCTGGCCGAGGTCCTGGCCCGGGAGATCGCCTGGGCGAAGAAGCTCTTCTGATGGCCGCCGAAGCCCGCCGGGCCCGGGTGGCCTCCGCGGAACCCGTGGCCGATGGGGTCGCCCGCATCCGACTGGCCTGGGATCCGGGGCAGGCCCTGGGCTTTCGTGCAGGCCAGTGGACCATCCTCCAGGCCCAGGATGGGGAACGCCTCCTCAAGCGCTGCTTCTCCATCGCCTCCGCGCCTTCGGACCGGGCCGGGGTGACCTACTATGTGGAGCGCACCGGGCCGGGCGGGATCTCCGACTGGTTCCACGCCTGCCGGGGCGGGGAGCCGGTTGAGGTGAGGGGGCCCCACGGGAAGTTCCCGGGCGAGGGGGCAGGGCCCCTCCTCTTGGTTGCCTTCGACACGGGGATCAGCCCGGCCTGGTCCGTGCTCCAGGACCTCTCCGAAAGAAGGGCGGAAGGGGAGTTCCGCCTGCTCTACGGCTGGAGCCGCCACGGCGAGGCCCCCTTAGCCCAGGAGCTGGGCGACATGTCGGCCGCCTGGCCGGAGCTCACGGTCTCCATCCTGACTCCGGAGGAGGCCCTGAAGGAGATCCCCCGGGCCGCGAAGGGGGCGACACGGGCCGCGGTGGCCGGGCGGGTGAAGTGGCTGGACCCGGCCAAGCGCATCCTGCTCGCGGCGGGAGTGGGGGCGGAATGCGTAGTCGAGGAGGCCTACGACAGGCCCAAGCCTTCGTAGTGTAGAATTGTCGCCCATGAAGAATATGAAGCACCCCAACCGCCGCGACCCCGCCATCCGCGTCGTCCTCCTGCCCAAGGACACCAACCGCCACGGCACCATCTTCGGCGGCGTCATCCTGAACCACCTCGACATGGCCGGGGCCGTGGAGGCCCAGCGCGCCGGCCACGTCCGCTACGTCACCGTCTGCATGCGCGAGGTCGTCTTCAAGGCCCCCGTCTACGTCGGCGATGTCGTCTCCTACTACACCCGCACCACCAAGATCGGCCGCAGTTCCGTCACCATCGCCGTGGACGTGGAGGCCGAGCGCTCCGACGGGCAGAAGGTCTCCGTCACCTCCGCCGAGCTGGTCTTCGTGGCCGTGGACGAGGCCGGGAGCCCCGTCGCCATCCCGAGAAGGAAATGAGCCGAACGGAAGAGATCCTGGAGAAGCGCCTGGGCGGGGGACGGGTCTCCCCCGAGGACGCCCTCCACCTGGCCCAGGAGGCCGACCTCTTCGCCCTGGGCCGGGCCGCGAACGCGCTCCGCCGCAAGCACGTCCCCTCCGACACCGTGACCTACCTCGTCGACCGCAACATCAACTACACCAACGTCTGCATCACCGACTGCAAGTTCTGCAACTTCTACCGCCCGGTCGGGGACGCCGAGGCCTATGTCCTGCCCAAGGACGTGCTCGCGAAGAAGATCTCCGAGACCGTGGAGGCCGGCGGCACCCGCATCCTCCTGCAGGGCGGGCACAACCCGGCCCTGCGCCTGCCCTGGTACGAGGACCTCCTGCGCTGGATCAGGTCCTCCTTCCCCAGCATCGAGATCGACGCCTTCTCGCCCTCCGAGATCAGCCACCTGGCCACGCTCGAAGGCATGACGGTCCTCGATGTCCTCAAGCGCCTGAAGGCCGCGGGGCTGGAGGGCCTGCCGGGCGGCGGGGCCGAGATCCTGGACGACGAGGTCCGCCGGGAGATCGCCCCCAAGAAGCTCGACACGGCCGGCTGGCTGGACGTGATGCGCCAGGCCCAGGCCCTGGGACTGGTGACCTCGGCCAGCATGGTGACCGGATGCGGGGAGACTGCCAGCCACCGGGTAAATCACCTGATGAGGATCCGGGAGCTTCAGGACGAGGCCCTGGCCTCGCACGGCAACGGCTTCCCCTCCTTCATCCCCTGGACGATGCAGGTGGAGACCACAGCCATGGGCAAGATCTTCGAGACGAGGAGGCTCCTGCCCGCCTCAGCCCAGGATTACCTGACCAACCTCGCCCTCTGCCGCGTGGTCCTGGACAACATCCCCCACCTGGCCTCCTCCTGGCCCACCCAGGGCGAGAAGGTGGCCCAGGCCGCCCTGGCCTTCGGGGCTGACGACTTCGGCTCCACCATGCTCGAGGAGAACGTGGTCTCGGCCGCCGGGACCACCCGCGTGAAGATGGACGCCGACGAGATCCGCCACCACATCCGCACGGCCGGCTGGGTGCCCGCCCAGCGCGACAGCCGCTACGCCATCCTGTCATGAAGGCCTTCCGGTGCCGGTTGCCGGTGCGCTTCGGGGACATCGACCAGGCCGGGGTCGCCTACTACCCGACCCTGCTGGACCACTGCCACGCGGCCTTCGAGGAGTTCTTCGACGGCGCTCTGGGGCGGACCTACCCC
>JAHFOU010000192.1 GCA_023261525.1 Planctomycetota bacterium
AGGTAGCCCTCAAGCTCGGCGCGACGGGAGGGATCCACGGCCTGGGCCTTGCGCCAGGCCTTGACGGCCTCCGGGAAGCGTCCGGCCTTGTAGGCGGCCTTCCCCTGCTCCACCAGGACTCCGTACTCCTTGACGGAGAACATGTCCTTTTCAGCGGTCATCGGCAAAGCTATCCGGACGTCGCCGCGCCGGAGGCGATGGCCTCGGCCCAGCCCTCGTCGTAGAGCATCTCGGGGGCATGGAGCTGGCCGTTGCGGTACGCCAGGACCAGGGCCTGGGCGACCGCGGCGTCGAACTGCTTGCCGGCCATGGTCTGGAGCTCCTTGAGCACCTCCTTGGGCGGCAGGCCGGCCCGGCCCACCCCCCCGGTCGTCGTCAGGTGGTCGTACCAGTTGGCCAGCATCACGATGCGTCCGGTCACCGGGATCTCGTCGCCCTTGCTCCCGCGCGGGAAGCCGGAGCCGTCCATGCGCTCGTGGTGGAACTTCACCCCCAGCGAGAACTCGGCCATGTCGGGGACCCGCTCCAGCAGGCGCTCCCCCATGAGGACGTGCTCGGACGGGATCCTCACGCCGGAGCCTGGGTTCGCGGAGGCCGGCGAGCCCTTGAGCGCGATCTTGCCGATGTCGTGCAGGAGGGCGGACAGCTGGATCTTGTGGGCCTCGAGCTCGGGCAGGCCCATCTGCCGCGCCACGGCCAGGGAGTAGGCGGCGACGCGCTCGGAGTGGCCCTTGGTCTCGGGATCCCGCATCTCCTCCACGGCGACCAGGGAGCGCACCATCTGCAGGACGCCGGCCCGCTGGCGCTCGTGGATGATGGCGTTCTCCAGGGCGATCCCGGCCTGCATCCCGATCGCGGCGATGAGCTCCAGGTCCTCGGAGCGGAACGGGGGCGCCCCCGACTTGCGGGCCAGGTAGACCACGCCGCGCACGGTCTCGTGGGAGACCAGGGGGGCGCAGAGCACGGGGCCGATGCGGTGCATCACCACGGAGCGCTGGTCGCGGAAGCGGGTGTCGCTCAGGGCCTCGGCCGTGATGACGGCCCGGGACTCCTGGATGGCCTGGCGGGCGATGGAGCCGGAGATCTTGGCAGGCTGGCCCCAGGTGGCCTGGGAGCTCAGGACCCCCTTCTGGGGATCCTTGATGAAGACGTATCCGGAGTCGGCCTTCACCGCGGCCGCGGAAAGCTCCAGGACCCTGGACAGGAGGGGACGGGTCTCGCGCAGGGATGCGATGGCCTTGCTCACACGGTACAGGGCCTCCAGGCCACCACCGCCCTGCTTGGCTTCCCGGCGGTCCTCGCCCTCGAGATGGAAGACCACCGTGGCCGAAAGGCGCTGCTCGTCCGGAAGGAACTCGGGCTCGGCCGCGCCGTCCACCTGGATCGCGCCCTGGCCGCTCTCGAAGACGAGCACGGTCTCGCCGACGAGGACCTGGTCCCCTTCCTTCAGGAGCTCCTCCTCGATGCGCTGGTCGTTGACGAAGGTGCCGTTCTTGCTTCCCAGGTCGCGGACGAAGTACATGTCCCCGACGCGGAAGAACTCCGCATGCCTGCGGGAGGAGGAGAGGTCCATCAGGGTCAGGCCCTCCCCGGGGTCCCGGCCCACCACCAGGGGATGTTCGTCCAGGGGCACGAGGTGGCCCTGCTGTGGCCCCTGCTTAATGCGGATGTTCGGCATCAGGCACCCTCCGAAAGAAGACCGTCCTTCATGCGCACCGCCCGGCGCGCCCGCCGGCCCAGGGCCTCGTTGTGGGTCACCACCACCACGGCGGTGCCCTCCCGGGCCATGCCCTCCAGCAGGCGGATGATACCCTCTCCGGACTCGGTGTCCAGGTTCCCGGTGGGCTCGTCGGCCAGCAGAAGGGCCGGCTGGTGGATCAGGGCTCTCGCCAGGGCCACGCGCTGGCGCTCCCCCCCGGAAAGCTGGGGCGGCCGGTGGCCCGCCCGTTGGGAAAGCCCCATGCGTTCGAGCAGGGCCTCCGCCCGGGAACGGGCCGGTCCGGACGCGCCGGGCCAGGCAAGCGGGGACGTTCGGATCATGGCGGGCAGGAGCACGTTCTCCAGGGCGGAGAGCTCCGGCACCAGATGGAAGGACTGGAAGACGAAGCCGATCCGGGTGTTCCGCCAGAGGGAGAGCTGGCGTTCATTCGCCGTGGAGGTCGTCTGGCCTTCCAGGGCGAGCTCCCCGGCGTCCGGACGCTCGATGAGGCCCAGGCAGTGCAGGAGGGTGGACTTCCCCGATCCGGAGACGCCCAGGATGGCCAGGAAGTCCCCGGAGGCCACGTCCAGGTCCACGCCCCTCAGGGCATGGACGGGACCAGCCCCCGAAGGATAGGTCCGAGCAAGGCCGCGGGCCCTCAGGATGGGGCTAGCCATTGCGCAGGGCCTCCGCGGGCTGGAGGCGGGAAGCCCGCCAGGCGGGCCAGAGCCCGGCCAGGGCGCTGGCCAGGACCGCCCCAATGGCGATGGCGGCGATGGCCCCGGGACGGATCAGGACGGGGATGCCGTCCGTGCCATAGGCCCGGGCCATGTAGAAGCCGCTCCAGCCGAAGGCGTGCTGGAGCCAGGCGTCGATCCCGTTGATGTGGCGGAGGAAGGGCAGGCCCACCGCCAGGGCCAGGGAGGTCCCCAGCAGGCCGATGGTCGTGCTGGAGACGAGGAAGACCGAGGCGATGCCGGCCGGCCGGCCCCCCAGGGCCTTGAGGACCCCGATCTCCCCGATCTTGTGGGTGACCTGCATGTTGAGCACGGCCAGGATCCCGAAGCCGGCCAGCACGATCATGAAGGCCAGGATGATGGCGATGATCTGGTTTTCCACTTCCAGCATCTCCACCTGCTGTTCCGCGAATCGGGTCCATCCCCAGACGCGGTAGGACGGTCCCAGGGCCTCCTGGATGGACGAGGCGGCCAGCGTGTCGTCCAGGCCCTCGGCCAGGCGGACATGGAGACGGTTGGCGCAGGGCGGATGGTTCAGGCGGAAGAGGCGCTGGGCCTGGGCAAGCGGAAGGTAGACCCCCATGGCATCGTCCTCATAGGAGCGCGACAGGAAGCGCCCGGCGACCCGTGCGGGGATGCGGCTGACCGAGGGCGCCGTGGGCGTGGGCGCGTAGGAGAGGGATTCCGCGGCGGTGAAGAGGTCCACCTCGTCCCCCTCGTCGGCGATCTCCAGCTTGTCCCCCAGGAAGACGGCAGCGGCGTCCCCCGGCGCCGGAGGCCAGGACGACGGCCCCTTGCGCTGGGCGGCCACGTAGCGCTTCAGGTCCTGGGAGGCCTCGGGATCCGCGAAGTCCAGGCCATGGACCAGGACCCCCTTGGAATAGGAGCCCTGTCGGACCAGGCCCGCCCCCTCCACGACGGGCCAGGCGGCCTTCACCCCGGGCACCTGGCGGATGCGCCGGCAGAGGGCCTCGTAGTCGTCCATCCTCAGGCCGTGGGGACGCACGACCACCACGTCGGAAAGGGATCCGCGCAGGGTCCTGCGGCTGAAATCCTCCAGGCCCCACATCACGGACAGGACCACCACCATGGCGAGGACGCCCACGAAGACCATGCCCACGGCGAGATAGGTCAGCCAGAGGGAGCGGAGGTAGCGGTAGGCGAGGAAGAGGACGTACATCGAGCCTGGACTGGACAGGATAGCAGAATCCGCTACGGTACGGGAATGCCCGCCGCCTTCCCCCCCACGGCCCGCGTCCTGAAAGGGGCGGATTTCGCCAGGGCCCTGGCCCGGGGACGCCGGCGCCGGGACCCCCTCCTCTCCGTGACCGCCTGCCCGAACGGCCTGGAGGGATCCCGCCTGGGCCTGGCCGTCTCCCGCAAGGCCGGCAACGCCGTGCATCGCAACCGCATCAAGCGCCTCGTGAGGGAGGCCTTCCGCCTGAACCGCGCCGCCATCCCCGCCGGGTTCGATTATGTCGTCGGTCCCCAGGGGAAGGCGTGGTCCCTGGCCGGGGTCTCGGAAAGCCTGCTCCGCCTGACCCGGGAAGCCTCCGGGAGCTAAAGGATGGCACGCTTCCTGGCCTGGCTGGTGGGGCTCTACCAGACGGGGATCTCCCCCCTCCTCGGTGGGGGATGCCGTTTCACCCCGAACTGCTCGAGCTATGCCCGCCAGGCCCTGCACCGGCACGGGGCCGCCCGGGGCAGCGTCCTGGCCCTGCGCCGGATCCTGCGCTGCCAGCCCTGGGGCGGGAGCGGCGAGGATCCGGTCCCGGAGGCCTAGAGGGAGCCGAGAATCCCGAGGACGATCAGCGCCATCACGCCGAGGTTGAGAGCATGCTTGAGCAGGCTTAGGGCCTCCCGGGTGCTCCTCTCCGCCGATTCCCTGGACTGAAGTGCGATACGCCCGAAGACCTCGTCCAGGCTCCCGGCCTCCTCCCCGCTGGAGACCTCATGCAGCAGAAGGGGATCCAATCCCCCGAAGGAGGCCAGGGCTTCCTGGAAGCGCCAGCCTCCTGCAAAGCGCCCGGAAGCCTCCCGCCCCGCGACCAGCCATCGGGGATTTCCCGAGGCCTCGGCAGCCATCGCCATGGACTCCCCCGGCAGGAGGCCCGCGGCCTGGCAGGCATGCAGGGCATGGAAGAGACGGGCCTCCGCGTGGCGTTTCAGGACAGGACCCAGGAGGGGAATGCCTTCCAGAAGAAGACGGAGGAATGGCCAGGCGCAGTAGCCGACCGCAACCAAGACCCAGAGGACCAGCAAGGGGATGCAGGCGATCCGGAAATACCCTTCGACCGTGAGCTTGCCCGCGATCAAAGGCACCAGAGGAGGGATGAGGCAGACCGCATGGATTTGGAATACAGGGAGAAGCAGGTTTCCGAGAGCAAGCCTCCGCATCTCCTGGCGGAACTCCAGGTCCCTGGCCAGGAGGCGGACCCCCTCCTCCAAGCGGCCCGACCGCTCACAGGCTTCCAGGAGGCCGGCCTGGGCGCCTTCCAGGAGCCCGGGCTGGAGGCGGAAGGCCTGGGCCAGGGTATAGCCTTTCTGGACCAGGAGGAGGATCTCCCGGACCCTGG
>JAHFOU010000193.1 GCA_023261525.1 Planctomycetota bacterium
GGCCGGGTCTCATGCTCGCAGTGCGCTGGGAACCCCGCCAGGTCCGGAAGGAAGCAACGGTAACCGGACTGCCTTCGGTGCCGTGAGGTCGCCTGGCTGGAGCGGCGGAGGACGTGACGGGACGCGAGCGGCGTTCGACGGAGGGGCGCACGGCCTAGGAAGAAGGAAGCCATGGCGAACACCGACAAGCCCTACCTGGTCCTGGCCCGCAAGTACCGCCCCACGGGCTTCGACGAGGTCCTGGGCCAGGAGGCCCTGGCCCAGACCCTGAAGAACGCCATCACGGCGGGACGTGTCGCCCATGCCTACCTGTTCGCCGGCCCCCGGGGCACCGGCAAGACCTCCATGGCCCGCATCCTGGCCAAGGCCCTCAACTGCCTGGAGGCCAAGGGCCCGACCACCGCGCCTTGCGGTACCTGCGAGGCCTGTCAGGCCATCGCCCGAGGCTCCGACCTGGATGCCGTGGAGTTCGATGCCGCCTCCCACCGCAAGGTGGAGGAGGTCCAGTCCCTCATCCTGGAGCGGGTGGGCTATGCCCCGGCCCGCTGCCGCTTCAAGATCTTCATCGTGGACGAGGTCCAGCAGCTCTCCGATACGGCCTTCGACGCCCTGCTCAAGACGCTGGAGGAGCCGCCGCCCCACGTCCGCTTCATCTTCGCGACCACCCATCCCGGGGACGTCCCGCCCACCATCCATTCCCGCTGCCAGCGCTTCGATTTCCGCCGGGTGGACCCCGAGCGTCTCCTGGCCCACCTCAAGGACCTCTGCAAACGGGAAGGGGTCCGCCTGCCCGAGGAGACCCTGCGCCTCGTGGCCCGCTCGGCCGAGGGGGGGGTGAGGGACGCCCTGTCCATCCTGGACCAGGTGATCGCCCTGGGAGATGCCTCCCCGGAGCAGGCCGCCGCCCTGCTGGGCATTCCGCCCGACGAGGCCTATGCCGGCCTGCTGGAGGCCGCCCTGGCCCGGGACCTACCCAAGGGCTTCGCCGCCGTGAACGCGGTCTGGGAGCGGGGCTGGGACCTCCGCGAGTTCGCCGAGGGTTTCCTCTCCTTCCTGAGGGACCACCTGGTGGCCTCCGCCGGGGACGAGGCCTCCCTGACCTGGCGCTACGCCCCGGCCTCGGCGAAATCCGTCCTGGCCCGCGCGAAGGCCCACGGCGTGGACCGTTGGCTCTTCCTGCTGGACCGGGCGGTGGAGGCCCTGCCTTCGGTCCGCCAGGGCCTGGCCGGCCGTCTGGGCCTGGAGCTGATGTTCCTGTCCCTGACCGGAGAGCGGCCCCAGGCCTCCGTTCCGGCTCCGCCTTCCGCTCCCGCGCGTCCTGCGCCGGTTCCCGCTCCGGTCCGTGCCCCGACGCCGTCGGCCGTGGCCGCTCCCGTTCCCGCCGCTGCCCTCGACTGGGAGGCCGTCTTGGCGAAGATCTCCTCCAAGAAGATGTCCCTGGCCGCCATGCTGAGGAGCACCCGCTTGGCCTCCCTGGACGCGGGCACCGCCCTGATCGAGCTCCCGCCCGACAGCTCCTCCGTCTACCTGGACCGCCTGAACGAGGCCGACAAGAAGACCCTCGTGGAGGAGGTGCTCTCGGCCACCTGCGGAAGGCCCGTGAAGGTCCGCTACCTGCTGGCTTCCGGGGGGCCCGCGACACCTGAGGCGCCCGCCGTGGCCCAGCCGCCCGCACCGCGGGAGGCTTCCCGGGCCTCTTCCGATCAGGATCCCGTGGTGCAGCTGGCGACGAAGCTTCTGGCCGGACGGGTGGTGCGCCGCCCTCCGCCGGACTGAGAAAACGGAAGGAGGGCTCTCATGAAGGGATTCGGAGGCATGGGGGATATGGCGGGCATGCTCCGCCAGGCCCAGAAGATGCAGAAGGACATGGCCCGCATCCAGGAGGAGCTCAAGGACCGGGTCGTGGAGGGCACGGCGGGCGGGGGGGTCGTGAAGGCCTTCGTGAACGGCCAGCAGGAGCTGGTCTCCCTCAAGATCGATCCGTCCGCCGTGGATCCCCAGGATCTTTCCATGCTGGAGGACCTGGTGACCGCCGCGGTCCAGAGCGGCCTCAAGGCCTCCCGCGAGCTGATGCAGGCGGAGATGCAGAAGGTCACGGGAGGGATGGGCCTGCCGGGGCTGGGGCTCTGAATGGATTCCCTGGGCCTTTCCGTGGGCCTAGGGGGGGCGGCCGGCCTTCTGGCCGCCCTGGCCTGGAAGCCTGCTCTGCAGGAAGCCCTGGGGAGGCGCCTGCTGGGCCTGGTTTCCCCGCTGGAAACCCGCTGGAAGGCCATGGCGGAAGGCCTGGGCTTGCCCGCCTCCGCGCCAGCCTCGTCCGTAGGGGCGGCGCTGGCCCTGGCCCTGCTCACCTTTTTCCTGTTGGCGCCTCTCTCCTTTCCGCTGGCTCTCCTCGCCGTGCCCCTGGCCGCCTCCCTGCCCCTCCTGCGCCTGGAGAAGGCCTGGGTCCGCCGGGGGGAGGTCCTGGAGCGAGAGCTTCCCTGGATGCTGGACTTCCTGGTCCTCGGCGTGCAGGCAGGCCATGATTTCGAGCAGGCCCTGGACCGCGCGGCCCGCTCCCGCCCCGGTCCCCTGGCCTCCGAAATCCAGGCCCTGCTCTCCTCGATCCGGATGGGAGTGGCCCGGCGCAGGGCCCTGGAGACCTGGGGGGAGAAGACCGGCCTGCCCTCCGTCCGTTCCCTGGCCGCGGCCCTGGTCCAGGCGGACGCCATGGGCACCAGCCTGGCGCCCGTCCTCAAGGCCCAGTCGGAGGCCGCCCGGACCCGGCGCCTCCAGCGCGCCGAGACCCTGGCCCAGCAGGCTCCCGTTCGCATGCTCCTGCCCCTGGTCGTCTGCTTCTTCCCGCTGACCTTCCTGATCCTCTTCGGCCCCATCTTCCTGTCCATCTCGTGGTAGAGGCGGCACGGTGGCGCGTGGTGGATGTCCGCAACCAGCGTTGCCTGGGTGACCGGGTGGAGAGGGCTGACCGCTTCCTGCCCCGCCTCCAGGGCCTGCTGGGCCGTCAGGGGCTCGGCGAGGGGGAGGGGCTGATCCTGGAGGATTGCGCCTCGGTCCACACCTGGTTCATGCGCTTTCCCATTGATCTCTGCTTCCTGGGCGCGGGGCACGAGGTCCTGAGGACCCTGGAGAACCTGGGGCCCTGGCGCATGGCCTCGGCGCTGGGTGCCCGTGCGGTCCTGGAGCTTCCCGCGGGCAGGATCCGGGACTGCGAAATCCGCGAGGGGGACCGCCTGGAGGTGCTGGCATGCGCCTGATCCGCGGGGCCATCGTCGCCCTGTTGCTGGCCCTCGGGGTCCTCCTCTGGAAGCCCTGGGCCCGTTCCCCGCTTCAGCCGACTCCAGCATCCGTCCCCGAACGGAGCCAGGTCCCTGGGGACCCTGGGGCGATGCGGGAGAGGGCCCGGCGCCTCCTGGCTGAGCGCACGGTGCGTCCCGAGAACCTGGACGAGGCCATCGCCCTCCTCAAGGCCTGCGGGGAGAGGCTGAGGCCTTCCGGCCCCTCCCAGGATGCCCGCGCCTACGTGGAAGTCCGGGAGGCCCTCTGCGATGCGGAGAAGTCCCGGGAGCAGGCGATCAAGGATCTGTGGCTGGCCTATGAGCGTCAGCGGAAGCTGGGGGACGTCACGGGGGCCCGTGCGGCGCTCAGGCTGGTGATCCGGACCGCCGGGGACCCCGCGGATCCGGACCACCGGAGGGCCCAGGCGGCCCTGGAGCGCTTTCCTTAACGGAGGCGGCTAGGGGTTCGCGGTCGGAGGCTGGACGGCCAAGTCGCCCTTGCCGAAGTCATACCAGTCGCGCATGGGCATGAAGATCGCGATGTCCGCCGCCGCCAGGAAGAGGGCGGCGATCAGGAGCAACCAGGTATAGACGTCGCTCTCGGCCGGACGCCGTGCGCTAGAGGTGCGTGGAGACATAATCCCCCACCTGGACATCGGCCTGGCCGTTCGCCTCGGGACGCAGGGATTCGGGCACCACGGCGCCCGAAGCCATGTCCGGCCACACCTTGTCGATTCGGATGTTGCACACGTAGTGGTCGCCGCGGACGACGGTGAAGACGAAGCCCTCCTTCACCCCGTCATCGGCGCCGATGCTCACCATCACGACCCCGGTCTTCACCCCGATCACGTTGCCCGTGACGGTGGGGATGACGTTCATGTAGGAGTCGATGGAGATGCCCTTGCGGCGCATCTCGGCGAAGATCAGCTGGTGGTTGTTGTTCTCCGTGGACAGCTTGTGGATCTGCTCGTTGAGCTGGGACAGGAGGTAGGTGCACTCGTTGCGCTTCAGCTCGCCCTCGTTGAAGGCGTCCAGGGCCTGGTCCTTGGCCTTGACCGCGGCGTCGATCTTGCCCTGGAGGTCGTTGACCTTGTCCTGGAGGATGCGGGCGTCGTCGTTCTTCTTGGCGTACAGGTTCTCGAGCTTGGTGAAGTTGTTGTTGAGGGTCTCGATGGTGGCCTTCTGGCCCTGGATGTCCATCTGCAGGGCGCTCTTCTCGGTGTTCAGCTTGGCGATCTCGGTCTCGCGCTCGCTGACCATCCGGCGGAGCTCGCCGTTCTTGTTGTTCAGGCCGTTGATATTGATGTCGCGGTCGGCAACCTCGCCCTTGAGGTCGGCGACCGTCTTCTCCATCTCGGCCTTCTTGGTGTCGTAGGCCGCATGCCAGTTCTGGGCATGCTTGTAGAAGTAGCTGACGAACACCGCGAAGGTGATCGACAGGATCAGGTTCAACACGACGAAGACTTTACTCAGGGTGCTCATCAGGGCCTCCGAAGGCTAAGCAGGCGTACCCACCCGAGAACGGCTTGGGATTGTAGCGGCCTGCGGGAGGCGGTCAAGACGAAAGCCCTCATGTCCCAGCAGGATGCGCTTCCGGGAAAGGCCGGGCGTGTAGCCGCCGAGGGTGCCCGAGGAGGAAACGACCCGGTGGCAGGGGATGACCAGGGGCAGGGGATTGGCGCGCATGACCTGCCCGACGGCCCGGGA
>JAHFOU010000194.1 GCA_023261525.1 Planctomycetota bacterium
GGGATCCTGAGGGCAAGGCCGTCGTCGTAGGTGACCAGGCCGACCCTGTACTTGGGGATGAGCAGGTGGATGTAGTCGCAGATCTCCAGGATCTGGGCCTTGGCGGCGTCGATGGTATTCTGCATGCTCGAGGTCTGGTCCAGGACGAAGACCACCTCCAGGCCCCGCCGGCGGGCGTCGTAGACGAACTCCTCGAAGACGGTGTCCTTGTGGGTCTGGGCCTCCTCGGCCACACTCGGAGTGCCCGGTTTGGCCCCGGCGACGGGAGGGGGCGCGGGGAAGGCGAAGGCCGGGCCTTCCTTCTCCCACCAGGCTTCCCAGGCCTTGCGGTCGGCCATCTTCTTCCCGGTCAGGCGCTCGAGCAGGGTGGCGGCCTGGGCCTGCACGTAGGGGGACTTGGCCTTCAGCGTCTTCAGGGTCGGGGGGATCAGGTCCTTGCCGCCGACGCGGGCCAGGTTGGCCTGGTCGAAGCTCAGGAGGGCGCGCAGGAGGAAGGCCTGCACGGTCTCCTGGCTCTCCCGGCCCAGGCGGTCCCTCAGCCACTGGATGCCCCAGGTGTTGTGGGCGTCGCCGATGCTCTTGGCGCTCAGGGCCCTCACGACCCAGTCGGGGTCCTCGAGGCGCCTCAGCACGGCGGACTTCTCCTCCACGGCCCCGGCCGCCATCGGAAGGGCCACGGCGAGGAGGAGCAGGGCCGGGGATCGCATGCCTCTAGACTCTAGCCGCCTTCCCGGCGGGCGGCAAGGGCCACCCCGCCGAGGAGGAGGGCGGCCCCGCCGAGCTGGGCGGGGGAGACCTGTTCGCCCAGCACGCCGCGGCCCCAGGCCAGCCCGAAGACCGGCATCAGGTACAGCCAGGTGGAGGCGGAGGCGGCCCCCAGGCGCTTGAGGCCCCAGGCATAGAGCAGGAAGGCGGCCAGGGTGCTGAGGAGGACCAGGTAGCCGATCCAGAGCCAGGCCTGCCCCCCGGCCGCGGCGATCCGGCCGGCCAACTGGGCGCTGCGGGGGGCGAGGAAGAGCAGGGGCAGGGTGCCGAGGGCCGTGGTCAGGGCCGTGGCGGCCAGGGGGCCTGCCTCGTCGGCCAGGCCCTTGCCCAGGAGGCTGTAGCCCGACCAGCAGCAACCCGCGGCGACGGCGGCCGCCAGGCCCCAGCCCGGCCTCGGGCCCCAGCCCCCGCCGGCGCGGGGGGCCCAGAACACCACGGCCGCCAGGCCGGCCAGGGCCAGGAGGGAGCCCAGGATGCGGCGCCGGGTGAAGCGTTCCCCGGAGAGGGCCAGGGTGAGGACGGGGTTGGCGGCCACGATGAGGAGGGTCAGGGAGGCCGGGAGCTGGCTTTCCGCCAGGTGGAGGGTGACGTTGTACCCGGCGACCCCGAGCAGTCCGGTGACCAGGGCCCGCCCCGGCCGGCGCCGGGCCAGGTCCGCCAGGGCCCGGGGGGCCAGGCCCAGGGCGAGGAGCAGGAAGAGGACGGCCGAGGGGCCGTAGCGGCACCAGGCCAGCTCCCAGGGGTCCAGGGGGCCCGTGGGGGCCAGGAGGACCTTGAGGGCGACGAAGGCCCCTCCCCAGATGGCCGCCGCCAGGGCCAGACCCAGGCGGGGAAGCCAGCTCAGGGCTTTTCCCAGGCCAGCATCCTGCGTCCCGCCGCGGGCTCGTAGAGCACGGTGACGTCGTCCAGGGCCAGGGGATCCAGGAGGGGGGTGTTGTCCCTGTCGGCCAGGTTCGGACGGAACACCACATGGAGGCGGAAGGGCAGGTCCACCGTCCGTCCCACGGGGGAGGAGCGGGGATCGGTGCACGCGACGTCGACGGGATTCCCCATGGCATCCGGAAGATAACCGCTCCCGGAGGCGTTCACCAACTCCAGAAGGAGGTCCCCTTCGGGGCCGGGGTCCGCCGGGGTCTTGAGCCCCGCGGGCACCACCGGGGTCCAGGCGAGGGCCCGGATCCGGCAGGGGCCGCTCAGGCGGAGGAGGGGGCTGAAGTACCCGGCGTCGTTTTCCTTGTAGTAGCGCCCGTCCCGGTAGCGGTTGGAGGCCAGGACCTCGGGACTGGCCAGGATGGCGGCATAGTCGGCCGGGAGGCTGCCTCCCGGGTCGGCCCCCCCGACGTCGTAGACCGCCAGCTCGTCCAGGGTGGCGTCCGCGCCGGAGCCGGTATAGACCGTCAGGCTGGATTCGATCTCGGGTCGGCCCTTTCCCAGCATCAGGCGATGGTCCCCGAAGAGGTCCGGCAGGGTGAGGTCCGTCGCCGTGAGCGGGTCGTTGCCGGCGGTGGAGTAGACGTCGGCGGAGCCCCGGTCCACGGGATCGATGCCGGCATTCACCCGGATCTCCCCGCAGTCGTTCTGGGTGGGGCTCAGGAAGTCGTAGTGCAGGGTCAGCAGGGTCCACTGGTGGGGCGTCAGGTGGCGGCCCCGCTTGAAGCGGTGCTCCCTCAGGCCGTCGGCGGAGCTGTGGGTGACCTCGAACTGGCAGAGGATGCCGCCGCCGGGGCTCCCGTTGCCGCCGACGCCGCTGTCCCCCAGGTAGAAGAACTGGTCCAGGCTGTCGGTGCTGGCGGCCCCCGTGCTGAAATTGGTCCATTTGAAGAACGGATGCCCCCGGGACATGGTGTTGTCCGTGGGAGGGAGGTGGTTGGACTTGACCCAGAACGAGAGCAGGCCCTGGGTGCCGTTGGCGTTGCCCCGGTCGAAGTAGGACGGGGCCCGGCCCTTCTCCGAATAGCAGCCGTCCGGGTACAGGGTGCTGGGGCGCGCGGCATCCAGGAGCCCGTTGACCAGCTGGGGCGTCGTCACCTGGGCGGCGTCCGTCTGGTTGAAGCGGGTGCCGGCGTCCGCCACGTCCAGGTCCAGCCCCGTCGTGTAGCGGGCCAGGAGCTTCATGTCGTGGGAGGAGGCCGTCACCCCGTACACGGCGTCCGTCGGGGTCTCGACCGTGGCGAGCTGGACCGAGCCGTCATAGTCGGCGGCCCGGGTGGAGAGCCCGGATCCGGCGTCCACGCAGGGCTCGGGAAAGGTCTGGAGGCTGGCGCCCTGGTCGCCCAGGGTGGCCAGGCCCAGGGCATGGCCCCAGGTCTTGGCGTTGGCGGGCCCGGCGCTCCGGCTGAGGAAGGGGCCCCCGGCCTGGCCCGGCTGGCGGGGGGACCTCTCGTCCCCCGCGACGGACAGGTCCCCCGGGTCGTCGCAGACGAACTCCTTCTGGGTGGTCAGGGTCACCCGGCCGGCGGGGGCGAGGGAGGCGCCGGCCTCCCGGCTGGCCAGGAGACGTCCGTCCTTCCCCAGGACGCGGCCCACGCTCTCGATCTCCTGGGCGGCGGCCATGGGCAGGAGGCTGAACTCCGTCGAGTAGGCCAGGAGGTCGCTCTTGTCCACGCTCCGCCAGAGGGAGGCGTTGGGGTTGAACTTGTTCAGCCTGCTGTTGGGGTTGAAGTTGGCCTTGAGGACGTCCCGCTTGGCCAGCCTCAGGCTGGTGGTCCCGGTGAGGAGGGCGTCCGGGATCGCGTCGCAGAGGGCGTCCCAGGAGGCCCAGGTCCCCAGATCGCTGGTCGAGGCCAGGATCCATCCCGCCGTCGTGCGGCAGTCGTCCCCGGGGACGGTCCAGTCCAGGGCGATCTCCGCGGTGCGGAGAGTCCCGATGCGGTCGCCCACGGCGATGGCCCCGGCCGTGGATTCGTCGAGGTAGAGCCCCTTGAGGCCGGCCAGCAGGGCGATCAGGGCCGGGCGGCGGGTCCTGGCCCAGGCCAGGCCCACGGGCGCGCGGCCCACGATCCTCCCGCCCGGCAGGACGGGGATCCTCTCGAAGTCGGGCTCCCTGGCGGCGCCTGGTGCCGCCGGGTACGTCTCGTGGGCCAGCTTGAGGTCCGCCCAGGTCTGGTACGCCGTCCCCGACATCCCCGCGGCGGCGTTGGGGCGGATCACCTTCCGGTCCGCGCAGGCGTGCAGGGTGAGGTAGGGCCTCAGAGCGTCCAGCCTGGCCTGGACCCCGTCCAGGGCGAGGTCCCGGACCTGGTTCCAGCCTTTCCAGCCTGTGGAGGGCCTCCGGTCAATCAGGTTCAGGCCGTCCGCCTGGTCCGCGGGAAGGCCGTCGTTCATGCCGTCCTCCCGGTCCACCGCCTCGGCCAGGGTGCCCAGGACCCGTCTGAGGACGAGGTTGTAGTCGGACACGGCCGTGTCCACGGGAACGGCGGGGTCCCCGCCGTTGAGGTCGAAGCCCTCCTGGGGAAGGACCTTCAGGGCGTAGGACTGTCCGTCCCCGAGGGCGCCGCTGGATCCCCGTTGGCAGGCGTCCACGGGGAGCAGGGCCGGGCGCAGGTCGGCGGCGGAGGCCCGGAGGTGGTAGCTCGGGTGGAGGGCCTGGGAGGCCGGGCAGGCGGCGAGGCCGGCGCCGGGCGGGCCCTGCTGGGCCTCGAACGGGCTCAGGGCACCGTCGGCGTCCCAGTCCCGGCCCCGGTAGTCGTTGCCCGGGGTCGAGGGATCCTGCCCCTCAGCGAGCCTGGCCAGGGCGTCCTCGATCCCGGAGCGGGCCAGGAGCAGGGCCTTGGTGGCGGCGAGGCGCTGTTGGGAGGCCCGGCGCTCCAGCTGGGCCATGGTGACGAAGGCCGCCGCCAGGACGGCCAGGACCCCCAGCACGCCGACGACCAGGAGGAGGGCTAGGCCGGACCGCCGCGCCTTCACGGCAGTTCCTGCAGGGTCACGGAGGCTACGGTCAGGGCCCCGCCCCAGGAGCGCAGGCCCGGTGCGGCATTCCCGGCCGTCGTCTCCAGGCTCCCCGTCAGGGCCTCTACGGGAAGGTCCAGGAGCGTCTGCCCGTCCAGGCGGGCCAGGAAGCGCGTCCCGTCCGAGAGGATCTCGATCTCGGCGTCCGGGGAGCGGCTGCGGGAGGGCAGGCGGGCGGTCCACTGCCCGGTCCCTCCCGGCATGGGGAGGAGCACGGCCAGCTCCGTCGAGGGGTTTCGATGCTCCAGGCGCAGAAGCAGGCGCCA